>BNVD01000025.1 GCA_025997835.1 Spirochaetia bacterium | reverse complement strand
GAGTGGAATTATGAACGCCTGAAAGACGCCACTGTAGAGGAGCAGTTAGCCGACATTCATAAACGGGCAGAACCGCTCACATTAGAACTAAACGCACAAAAAAGTGCAGGGAATGTAATTATCTAAAACCGCCCCCGACAAACTTGTGGACAAAATGCTTGACCAAAAGTCCCGTGACTATCGCCTTTGACGCAACGACATATCGGGTGTATACTGTAAGTGAGGAGCGTATATGATTAATGAAACAGTACTCAGGGCAGAAGGCTTTAAGGCACTCACAGAACGATTCGGTATTTTTGAATCGGAACGTTTCATTGCAATAATTAAACGCGAACCGTTTAATTATACAGAATGGCGGGAAGATTTATACAAAGATACACCGCTCGATGTTTTTCTGAACGATGCGGATAATTTCCGAAAAACGGTAACTAGATAAAGCGTAGACGGCGCCATCAAAACTATGCGTTTAATGGAATTTATCCAAAGAGAGGTTATAAAAAATGACTGATACTATTTTGAAGCACGAGGGGCTTAAAGTTTTAAGCGAGCATTTTGGGCTGGTCGATATTGAAACGGTCCCTGTTGAACAGATATATCTCTTTGGTTCCTATGCTTATGGAACCCCTCATAAAGACTCCGATTTTGATTTATATGTAGTCTTAAAAGACGAGGCGCCCATGCGGGAACTGGAAGCTATGGATGCAATAGGTCTTGCAACCTATAAAAAACGAAACCGGGCTATTGATTTATTGGTACACAAAAAAGGCAAATTTCTCGACCGTTCCACCGGAATGGCCACAATCGAAAAGGTTGTATCAACCGAAGGGATAAAAATATATGGATAAGGACAAAGAACTAAAGCAGTGGTTTTCTAAAGCTGACGATGATTTAAAATCAGCCGAGAAATACCTCAATGCAATACCTTTGGTTCAATCAGGGGTGAGAATTTAGATTGTGAAGCATTGGCGGATGGAGAACAATGGCCGGTATTAAAGCGGTGACCGCGCTTGAAGGGTATAATGATCTCTTAATTTATGCCCCGCCAAGTCTAATAATGGAAGGAGAATAAAATGATACACTATGACATTCCCAAACCCAAGCTGAGCCCGAATTTTACGCTTGATGACATTCATAAAATTCGGGAGTGGAATTATGAACGCCTGAAAGACGCCACTGTGGAGGAGCAGTTAGCCGACATTCATAAACGGGCAGAACCGCTCACATTAGAACTAAACGCACAAAAAAGTGCAGGGAATGTAATTATCTAAACCGCCCACGACAAGCTTGTGGACAAAATGCTTGACCTAAAGTCTCGTGGCTACCCCTTTGACGCAACGACATATCGGGTGTATACTGTGAGTGAGGAAAAACTATGAGAGTATATCTTGATAACTGCTGTTTCAATCGTCCCTACGACGACCAAATACAGGATGCTATATGACCGATACCATAAAACATGAATTAAAAATAATCACCAACGCCATAACTGCCAATACCGAGGCGGTGGCAATCTACCTATTCGGCTCTTATGCCTACGGAAAACCGCATAAGGACAGCGATCTTGACATATACGCCGTTATTCCCGATACGGACATTGATACACTGGAATTGGGTGGAAAGATTCAAACCGATTTATATAGAAAAATAACCATGCCGCTGGATTTGCTTATCGGTAAACAAAGTACCTTTGACCGGCGAAAAAAGATGCTAACGCTTGAAAATACCATCGAAAAACAAGGGGTGAAATTGCATGGAAATTGAAACAGTAACCGAGTGGTTTTATTTAGCCGACGCAGACATTGACAGTGCAAAACTTCTCAAAGAAATGAGACCTCAGCACCGCGAAATAATTTGTTATCATTGTGAACAGGCCGTTGAAAAAATTTCTTAAAGGATATTTACAGGCAAATGATATTATGCCGCCACAGACACACGCATTGGTAAAGCTTTGTGCAATGTGTGCGGAAAAAGATGTGCGTTTCAGTAATATAACTGATGAATGCGGCTATCTCACGCAATTTGGCACGCAATTCCGCTATCCACACGAAGTCCCTATTTCGGAAAATAACGTAGCTAAAGCCATTGCCGATGCTGAAACGGTAAGCCGTTTTGGACCATTGCTTGAACTACGGGCAAAGTTGGTAAAAGGCGACACAAAAGTGGCGAAGGGAAAATAATGAAAAAAGGTAAATTTTTCGACCGTTCCACCAGAATGGCCACAATCGAAAAGCTTGTCTCAACCTAAGGGATAAAGGTATATGGATAAGGACAAAGAACTAAAGCAGTGGTTTTCTAAAGCTGACGATGATTTAAAATCAGCCGAATACCTTGCAACGATGCACTATCCCCGTCCTGAAGGGATTATATGTTTTCACTGCCAGCAATCAGCCGAGAAATACCTCAAAGGCTTTCTTTTTCAAAAGGATGTCAGTTTCCCCAACATTCATAGGAGTGAAAACGCTACTCCTCAATCCTGAAAATCCGCTTGAAGAACCGCACAATCGCCTCCCACACCTTGCGGAAGAACCCCGGATTTTTAAGCCGGTACAGTTCCCGTGTCGCTCTGGCAAGCTCATCGCCGTTAAAATCCCGGCGCTGGATGTTTTCTTCCATTTCGTATTCCAGCTTGGCTGCCTTGCCGCTTACATCCACGATGGAGGCGTTGATGGTCTTCCACCCCAAAGACTTCGCCGCTTCCAGCCGCCGTCCACCGGCGATGAGGATGTTCGCCTTGCTAATCAGGATGGGGCTGATTTGACCGAAGCGCTTCATGCTGTCCGCCAGGGACGCAATATCCCCCAGCTCTTTGCGGATACGCCGTTTTACAACAATGTTTTTTACCGGAACCTGCATGGATGCCTCACGCTTGGTATATATTCTTAATCCAAAAGCGGATTATACGTTGGGAGTTCCAGTCCGTAGCCGGGAGGGGAATCTTGCTCTGACGGCTGAATGCCGGTGAGGGGATCTTCCGCTTCAGGACCGGGTACATTCCGAAAATTAAGCGCCGGTTCGCTTTCCGCCCCCGTGGCGAACGGGTCCTGCGCCGCCGTATCCTGCGCTGTCGCGCCCTGCGGCGATGTATCCTGTACGGTACGGGTGTTCCGCTGGTTGTTCCGGGGTGACGGATCGGCGGGGAGCAGATCAAGCTGCAGGGTCGGCATCCGCAGTCCGCCCACTACCGCCTGATCATCAAGCCCCCAAATATCACTGCGCAGATTGCCGGGGCCTCCATCGGCCATACCCGCGCCGTGGAGATCGCAGCGGCTCGACGGCTGGGTCCCCGACAGGAAGGTGAGGATCACATTAGACGGACAGGCGGATGTGGGGAGCAGCCCCGATTGGGCGCAGACCGAAACGTCCACCAGCCCCCCCGCAGGGCGGACAAAGTCCTTGAGGGGAAGGCCGGTGTGAATTTCCCGCATAAAGTCCCCCCAAACCGGCCCCGCCAGGGTTGCCCCGGTAAGGGTCAGGCCCAGGGAGTTCCCCGGTTTGTCAAAGCCGAACCAGATGGCGGTGGTGTAGTAGGGGGTATACCCCACGGTCCAGGCGTCGGACCAGTTCTGGGTGGTACCGGTTTTGCCCGCCGCGGGCATACGGTAACGGTTACCCGCCTCATCCCGAAAGGTGAATTTCGCCCCGTATCCCGACCCGGAGTACAAAGTCCCCATTTCCACGGTCTTTTTCAAAAGGCCGGTCATCACGTAGGCGTTCTGGGGGCTGATTACCTGAGCGGCGTTCCCCATACGCCGCTGACGGAGCCGCAGTTCCCGCTCCGTATCCAGTACCACCCGTCCGTTCCGGTCCTCCACCGACCGTATGGCGATGGGAGTCACATCCCGGCCCTGGTTGGCGAATACCGCAAAGGCCCGCGCCATCTGAACCGGAGCCACCGAAATGATTCCCAGCCCCATAGGGTACACTCTGGGGAAGGTCCGCCGCTTTACGTTCGGGTCATTGATCCCCAATAACAGGGCCGCCCTATCGATGGCGGCGTCAAACCCGATGGCGTCCAGCACCTTGAGGGAGGGGACGTTCATGGACTGGGCCAGGGCATCGTAGAGCAGCACCGAACCCTTCCATTCACCCCGGAAGTTCAGGGGGATATAGGGGGTTCCGTCTTCGTTATGGAACACCATGGGCAGGTCGTAAATCAGGGTAGACGGGGTGAATCGCCGGGTATCAATCGCCGCCGAATAGTACAGGGGCTTGAAGGAACTCCCCGGCATGACCCGGCCCTGGGTGGCCCGGATCAACTGGTTTGATTCATCGTACTTGGACCCGCCAATAATCGCCTTGATATACCCCGTATCGTTTTCCAGGGTGATGAGCGCCCCTTCGACCACGTTCTTCTCGGTGGCGGTTTTCAGGTCCCCATAGGCGGCGTTGGTCATCACTTTGAGGTCCTGGAGGCCGAAGATCAGGGCCGCCATGTCCGCCACGGGGTTTACCACCTTGGTATACCGGGACAGGGCCCGTTGTTCTATTTGGGCGGCCGAGGAAGCATATATCAGGCCCAGGTCGAAATGGAGCGAGAGAAGATTGACGATGGGTAACCAGGTCCGTTCCGCCTGAACCAGCCGGGTAGCCTGGGACCGGGCATACTCCCGGTTTGCCCGGATCAGCCCCTGCTCCATGTACTTCGCCGCCGCCCGCTGATAGTCCAAATCCAGGGTGGTCTGCACCGTGTATCCGTCCCGGTAATAGTCCATGGCGCCGTACATCATGCCGTCCAGCTCCCGGCGGACGTATTCACTGAACCAGGGGGCCGCGTCCTCCCGGTTGTAGTAAGCGGCGGTAGCTTCCCGTGTATAATCGTAATTATCCCAATACTCATTAAAGGAAGCCTCCGCTTCCTCCGGGGTGGTATAGCCGAATTCAATCATCCGGTTCAACACATGCCGCTGCCGGTCCATAGCGTCGTTGGGGTGGGCCAGGGGGTTGAGCCGGGAGGGGCTGGAAAGCTGGATCACCAGCAAGGCCGACTCGGCGAGGGTAATGCCATTCACGCCGTGGCCGAAAAAGTACTTGCTCGCTGCCTCCACCCCGTACACACCGGGCCCCATATACATATAGTTGAGGTAAATCTCCAGAATCTCGTTTTTCGTATACCGCCGTTCCATCTGAATGGCCCACCAGAGCTCCCGGAGCTTGCGGGTATAGGAATACTCGGTCCGGTCGGTATAGAGGGTTCCCGCCACCTGTTGGGTAATGGTAGAGCCCCCCCCCAGATCCCGGCCCGTCAGCTTCCCGAAAACCGCCCTGCCAATCCCCCGTATGCTGAACCCCTTGTGGTTATAAAAGTTCGGGTCCTCCCGTGCAAGCACCGCATGGATAAGATGCCGGGGCAGTTCGCTTAAGGAAACCATCTCCCGCTTTTCGTCCGCCGAAAACTCGGTAATCAGGTTCCCGTTAATATCGAGGATCTTCGTCGGCAGGGCCGGGGCGAATTCAACAAAATTCTCCTGGTTTTTGATATTCACCGTTTCCGCCAGGGAGAGCCCCAGGCCGACGCCAATACAAATAGCGATAAGTACCGCAAACATCGCGAAAACGCGGACAAAGATGAAGCTCTTCATGGTTATAAAAGTAAGTATACCGGATACCGCCCCGCCTGACAACCGCAGCCACACGGACAAAGATGCAGGCAGCCAGCAGTTATTTCAAAATTGCAAATTTGAAACTGCCTCAAATACCCTTGTATTATCCCCGGAGATGGAGTATGCTACTATATATAGCGATGGGAGGTCGTTATCAAACTTTGCGTAAATTAGAGGTAATCAGTATGAGTATGGCATATCGGTTGTCCGGACTAAAGTCCGTTGTATCTTTGCCCCCCCCCCGCAGTTTTGGGCTTAAACTAACTGCCCTTATCGTCTTTATTGCGGCTCTGGCCTTTACCGGCTGTGCCAAGACCACCGATGGTCCCGATGCCCCCGCCCTCGACATCACCGCTCCGGCGGAGATCGCCGGCTTAACGGCCGCCGCCGGAGACGGACGGGTAATCCTTACCTGGACCGACCCCAAGGACAAGGACTTTGAATACGTGGAAATCACCTTTACCCCCAAAAAGGATGGTGTGGACCAGCCTATTGAGGCGGAGGCGGGGGATGAAACCGCCACGATTAGAGGCCTGACCAATGAAACGACATACACCTTCATCATAAAGACCGTGGATAGCATCGGTAATATGAGCAAGGGGAAAAAGAAAACCGTGACTCTCGAAGCCGCCTCTGGCGGCCCCGACACCACCGCCCCGGCGGAGGTAAGCGGCCTAACCACAACCGCCGGAGACGGACAGGTAGTCCTTAGATGGACCGACCCTGTGGACAGCGACTTCGACCGCGTGGAAATCACGTATACAAACGGGCCAAGCCGATTGCTTGTTCCCAAGGCAGGCCAACTCTGCACGATTAGCGGTCTCTCCAATGGCACGGCGTACATGTTTACGGTAAAGACGGTGGATATTTCCGGTAATAGCAGCGCCGGGACTATTGTAGCGGCGGTCCCTACCCCCGGCCCCGACACCACCGCCCCGGCGGAGGTAAGCGACTTAACCGCAACCGCCGGAAGCGGGTCCGTAGTCCTTGACTGGACTAACCCTGCGGACGGCGACTTCGCAAAAGCGGAAATCACCTTTAGTCCGGTGGTGGACGGCGTAACCCAGCCGGTCACCGTATTCATGGAAACCGCCACCATTAGCGGCCTCTCCAATGGCACGGCGTACACCTTTACGGTAAAGACGGTGGATACCACCGGTAACAGAAGCGCCGGGACTACCGTTGCGGCGACTCCCGCACTCGACACCACCGCCCCGGCGGAGGTAAGCGGCTTAACCGCAACCGCCGAAAGAGGGTACGTAGTCCTTGACTGGACTGACCCTGCGGACGGCGACTTCGTAGGCGTAGAAATTACCTTTAGTTCGATGGCTGGCGGCGTAACCCAGCCTGTCCCCGTACTCGCGGGAACCGCAACCGCCACCATTAGCGGCCTCTCCAATGGCACGGCGTACACCTTTACGGTAAAGACAGTGGATATCACCGGTAACCGAAGCGCCGGGTCTACCGTTGCGGCGACCCCCGTCCTCGACACCACCGCTCCGGCGGAGGTAAGCGGCCTAACCGCAACCGCCGGAAACAGGTCCGTAGTCCTTGACTGGACTAACCCCACGGACGGCGACTTCGCAGGCGTAGAAATTATCTTTAGCCCGACGGCTGGCGGCGTAACCCAGTCTGTCCCCGTACTCGCGGGAACCGCAACCGCCACCATTAGCGGCCTCTCCAATGGCACGGCGTACACCTTTTTGGTAAAGACTAAGGATACCACCGGTAACAGCAGTACCGGGACTACTGCAACGGCAAACCCCATTGCTCCCGACACCACCGCCCCGGCAGCGGTAAGCGGCTTAACAGCAGTGGCCGGCGACGGGTCCGTAGCCTTTACCTGGACCGACCCCGCGGACGGCGACTTCGCCGGCGTGGAAATTACCTTTTATCCGGCGGTGGACGGCGTAACCCAGCCTATCCCGGTAACCCCGGGAACCCAAAACCGCACGATTAGCGGCCTGACCAATGGCACGCTGTACACCTTTACCGTAAAGACTAAGGATACCACCGGTAACAAAAGTGCCGGGACTATCAAAATAGTAACCCCTACTAACGCTGCCGCCACGTATAGCATCAGCCTGAGCCAAACCGGGGCCCATATCTTTCCGGCGGCATTCGTGGGCTATGCGGCGGGGGGAGTAACACCTAGAGCTGTAAAAGGCGTAACCATCACCAATACGGGCAATCGGGAGACTGGGGCCTTAACGGTGTCTCTTTCCGGACCCGGCATCGCCTCTTTTACCGCCACATCAACTACCGCCACATCAACGATAGCCAGTATCGCCGTAGGCGGAACCGGTCAGCTTGAGGTGAGGCGCAACCCCGGCCTTGGTATAGGAACCCATACCGCCACGGTAACGGTACGCGGGGAAAACGGTATTACGGCAAACTTTGATGTCAGTTTTACGGTGAACTCCACGTCGATGGCGCCGGTTTATGGCATCGGCCTAACTCAGACCGGTACCTATACCTTCCCGGCGAGAGGAGCAGGTTATGGATTTCAAGCCTCGCTAACGGTAACTATCGCCAATACAGGCAATCAGCCGACCGGCGCCTTAACGGTCTCCCGTTCCGGACCCGGCAGCGGCTCTTTTTCCGCCTCATCAACGATAAACAGTATCGCCGTAGGCGGAACCGATACCTTTAATGTGACACCCATCATCGCCCTTGCGGCAGGAACCCATACCGCTACGGTAACGGTAGACGGCAGCAATGGAATTACGGCGAGCTTTGAGGTTAGCTTTACGGTCAGCGCTTACGGCATCAGGCTGGACCAAACCGGGGACTATACTTTCCCGGCGGCAACTGGGGGGTATACCGCTCAAACCCCCAAAACCATAACCATCACCAATAGGGGCAGTCAGGCGACCGGCGCCTTAGCGGTCTTCCTTTCCGGGAGGGACGCCGGTTCTTTTAGCCTTTCAGCAACAACGATAAGCAGTATCGCCGTAGGCGGAATCAGTACCTTTAATGTGACACCCAACATCGGACTTGAGGCAAGAACCCATACCGCTACGGTAACGGTAAGCGGCGACAATGGGATTACGGCGAATTTTCAGGTCCAGTTTACAGTAAACCCCGTGCCCACGTATGGCATCAGCCTAAACCCGGCCGGGACCTATACCTTCCCGGCGGCAGTAGTGGGTTATGGGGCGCAGATCGAAAAACCCGTAACCATCACCAATACGGGCAATCAGGCGACCGGCGACTTAACGGTCTCCCTTTCCGGACCCGGCAGCGGGTCTTTTACCCTTTCATCACCATCGGTAGGCAGTATCGGCACTATTATCGGATTCAACAACCCCAGACAATTTGGGGTACGGCCTAACACCGGGCTTACGGCAGGGACCCATACCGCCACGGTAACGGTACGCGGCGGCAATGGGATTACGGCGAGCGTGGATGTCAGCTTTACCGTATACCCTGCGGGGACGGTCCTGGTTTATCGCATCGGCCTGAGCCAGACAGGGCTCCACACCTTCCCGCCGGCAACTGCGGGTTATGGAGTTCAAGCCCCCTTAAGCGTAACCATCACCAATACGGGCAATGAGCCGACCGGCGGCTTATCGATCCTTATTGACGGGATCAACTATGGTGGCGAGCTCAACCACGCTATCTTCCCTGTTTCCCCCACCTCGATAGCTGGCATCGCGGTGGGCGGGACCGCTACCTTTACGGTTGCGCCAAAAACCGGACTTGCGGCAGGAACCTATACCGCCCCCGTGGCGGTAGACGGCCGTAATGGGATTAGTGAGGGCTTTACGGTCAGCTTTACCGTGAATTAAGGGAATCTCTAAAAACTTCAGTTTTTAGAGGCGCCCTTAAGCCTTTACTTCGCCCCGCCGGGCAACGGTAAGTTTGGGGCGCTTCCACTGCACACGATGCACTTGCTCGTGTGCAGCAACCTTTGCGGGGCGCTTCAACAGCGGGCCGTAGGTCTCTGAAGTCTACCGCATAACCGTAGTACGGGGTCACAAATACCGCATTGCAATTTTGAAACTGCCTCAAATATCTTTGTATTATCCCTGGAGATGGAGTATACTACTATGGTAGGGCAGGGTCTTTATCAAACCTTGCGTAAACAGGAGTAATCAGTATGCAAAGCATGATGTGGCGGCTGTCGGATAAGAGTCGCGGTTTTGGACTTAAACTAACTGCCCTTATCGCCCTCATTGCGGCGCTGGCTTTTGCAGGCTGTGTCAAGACCATCGATGGTCCCAATGCTCCCGCCCTCGACATCACCGCCCCGGCGGAGGTACGCGGCTTAACCACAACCGCCGGAAACGGACAGGTAGTCCTTACCTGGATCGACCCTGCGGACAGGGACTTCGACCGCGTGGTAATCACGTATACAGATGGGCCAAGCCGATTGCTTGTTTCCAAGGCAGCCCAAACCTGCACGATTAGCGGCCTCTCCAATGGCACGGCGTACATCTTTACGGTAAAGACGGTGGATATTTCCGGTAACAGCAGCGCCGGGACTATGGCCGCAGCGTTCCCCACTCCCGGCGCCGCCCCTGACACCACCGCCCCGGCGGAGGTAAGCGGCTTAACCGCAACCGCCGGAAACGGGTACGTAGTCCTTGCCTGGGCTGCCCCCGCGGACGGCGACTTCGCAAAAGCGGAAATCACCTTTAGTCCGGCGGCGGCCGGTGTAACCCAGCCAGTCACCGTATTCGCGGGAACCGCAACCTGCACCATTAGCGGCCTCTCCAATGGCACGGCGTACCTCTTTACGGTAAAGACGGTGGACACCACCGGTAACAAAAGCGCCGGGACTATCGCCACGGCGGTCCCCGCCCTCGGCGCCGCTCCTGACACCACCGCTCCGGCGGAGGTAAGCGGCTTAACCGCGACCGCCGGAAACGGGTACGTAGTCCTTGACTGGACTAACCCTGCAGACGGCGACTTCGCAGGCGTGGAAATTATCTTTCGTTCGGCGGCGGCCGGTGCAACCCAGCCTGTCCCCGTACTCGCGGGAACCGCAACCTGCACCATTAGCGGCCTCTCCAATGGCACGGCGTACCTCTTTACGGTAAAGACGGTGGATACCACCGGTAACAAAAGCGCCGGGACTATCGCCGCGGCGGTCCCCGCCCTCGGCGGCACCGACACCACCGCCCCGGCGGAGGTAAGGGGCTTAACCGCAACCGCTGGAAACGGGTACGTAGTCCTTGCCTGGACTAACCCTGCGGACGGCGACTTCGCAGGCGTGGAAATTATCTTTCGTCCGACGGCGGACGGCGTAACCCAGCCTGTCCCCGTACTCGCGGGAACCGCAACCGCCACCATTAGCGGCCTCTCCAATGGCACGACGTACGCCTTTTTGCTAAAGACTAAGGATACCACCGGTAACAGCAGTACCGGGACTACTGTAGCGGCGACCCCCGCCCTTGACGGCTCCGACACCACCGCCCCGGCGGAGGTAAGCGGCTTAATCGCAACCGCTGGAAACGGGTACGTAGTCCTTACCTGGATCGACCCCACGGACGGCGACTTCGCAGGCGTGGAAATTACCTTTTATCCGACGGCGGGCGGCGTAACCCAGCCTATCCCGGTAACCCCGGGAACCCAAACCCGCACGATTAGCGGCCTCTCCAATGACACGCTGCACACCTTTACCGTAAAGACTAAGGATACCACCGGTAACAAAAGCGCCGGGACGATCAAAACGGTAACCCCTGCTGCCGTTGCCGCCACGTATAGCATCAGCCTGAACCAAACCGGGCCCCATATCTTTCCGGCGGCATTCGTGGGCTATACGGGGGGGGACTATGCAGCTAAAGCTTCAAAACGCGTGGCCATCACCAATACGGGCAATCAGGAGACTGGGGCCTTAACGGTGTCTCTTTCCGGGACCGGCAGCGGGTCCTTTACCCTTTTCCCAACAACGGTAAGCAGTATCGCCGTAGGGGGAACCGGTGAGCTTGAGGTGAGTCGCAACCCCGGCCTTGGTATAGGAACCCATACCGCCACGGTAACGGTACGCGGGGAAAACGGTATTACGGCAAACTTTGATGTCAGTTTTACGGTGAACCCCATGTCGACGGCGCCGGTTTATGGCATCGGCCTAAATCAGACCGGTACCTATACCTTCCCGGCGAGAGCAGCGGGTTATGGATATCAAGCCCCCCTAATGGTAACCATCGCCAATACAGGCAATCAGCCGACCGGCGCCTTAACGGTCTCCCTTTCCGGACCCGGCAGCGGCTCTTTTTCCGCCTCATCAACGCTAAACAGTATCGCCGTAGGCGGAACCTATACCTTTAATGTGGCACCCAAACCCGCCCTTGCGGCAGGAACCCATACCGCTACGGTAACGGTAAACGGCAGCAATGGGATTACGGCGAGCTTTACGGTCAGTTTTACGGTCAGCGCTTACGGCATCAGCCTGGACCAAACCGGGGACTATACTTTCCCGGCGGTAACTGTGGGCTACACCGCTCAAACCCCCAAAACCATAACCATCACCAATAGGGGCAGTCAGGCGACCGGCGCCTTAACGGTCGCCCTTTCCGAGAATAACGCCGGTTCTTTTAGCCTTTCACCAACAACGATAAGCAGTATCTCCGCAGGCGGAACCGGTACCTTTAATGTGATACCCAAAACCGGACTTGCGGCAAGAACCCATATCGCTACGGTAACGGTAAGCGGCAGCAATGGTATTACGGCGAATTTTCGGGTCCAGTTTACAGTAAACCCCGTGCCCACGTATGGCATCAGCCTAAACCCGGCCGGGACCTTAACCTTCCCGGCGGCAGTAGTGGGTTATGGGGCGCAGATCGAAAGAGTCGTAACCATCACCAATACGGGCAATCAGGCGACCGGCGCCTTAACGGTGTCTCTTTCCGGGACCGGCAGCGGGTCTTTTACCCTTTCAACAACAACGATAGGCAGTATCGGGGAGAATAGGACCGGTTCCTTTAGGGTACGGCCAAAAACCGGACTTGCGGCAGGAACCTATACCGCTACGGTAACGGTACGCGGCGGCAATGGGATTACGGCGAGCATGAATGTCAGCTTTACCGTACACCCCGAGGGGACGGTCCAGCGTTATGGCATCAGCCTGAGCCAGACAGGACTACACACCTTCCCGCCGGCAAATCTGGGTTATGGAGTTCAAGCCCCCCTAAGTGTAACCATCACCAATACGGGCAATGAGCCGACTGGCGGCTTAATGATCCTTATTGACGGGATCGGCTATATGGGCGGGACCAACCACGCTATCTTCCCTGTTTCCCCCACCTCGATAGGGGGCATCTCGGTGGGCGGGACCGCTACCTTTACGGTTGCGCCAAAAACCGGACTTGCGGCAGGAACCTATACCGTCACCGTGGGGGTAGGAGGCAGTAATGGGATTAGCGAGAGCTTTACGGTCAGCTTTACCGTGAATTAAGGGAATCTCTAAAAACTTCAGTTTTTAGAGATTCCCTTAAGCCTTTACTTCGCCCCACCGGGCAACGGTAAGTTTGGGGCGCTTCCACTGCACACGATGCACTTGCTCGTGTGCAGCAACCTTTGCGGGGTGCTTCCACAGTGGACCGTAGGTCTTTGAAGCAACAGGCTCCTGGCGCATAACCGTAGTACGGGGTCACAAATACCGTTTGGGTTCCCCGTCCTTCACCATAGCGTACAGCTCAATGTAACTTTTCGCCGTACTGGCGGCAATCTTGCCCAGCAGTACTTCTTCAACCTGGAAAAGCCCCACCTCGCTGGACATCAGTATCTCTACCAGAATCGGCTTTTCCTTTCCCGGTAGAATCCGTACTTCTTCGATGGAATTGGCGGAGTACTTGTGGATATCCCCCACCTTGGGCCCCCCGGAGAGGGCCATGGGAATCCGTGCCCGGCCCTTGGTCATGTCGCAGCCGTCGGCCATGAGGATCACCCCCGCTTCAAGGGAATGGATCACGTGATTCCCCATGTGCCCGTAGATACATTCCAGCGCCAGGGACCGGACCATCACCCGTTTCTGGATGCTGCCTGAATAGGCGTCCGCAAGGAGCCGGTCCAGAATGGGGTAGGCAAGGTACTCGCTGTGGAGTTCGTGGTCCTCCCGGCTGACAGACATACCGGTATCGTGGAGCATGGCCGCCAGCACCATGGCGATGAGGCTGTCCTCGAAGCTGCCGCATTCCTCGGTCTCAAGACTGGTCCGTATTCCCGCCTTTCGCAGTAGGCCCATCATAACCACCGCGTTCAGGGCCACCGAGCGCATGTGCACCGGCCCGTGATCATTGTAGCCCAGCCGCTTGATGGACACCGTATTGGCGTATTCCTGCATCCCCTGAATTTCCTCATCCTCCAGAACCCGGCGGGTTAGCTCCAGGAGCTTACCGGAACTTTGCGGACCGCTAGGTCCGCTCGGACCTACTGGTCCGATGGCGGAAACGGCGTCGATTATTTTTGTGTCCAGTGAAAGTTCTTTCGGTGATCGCATACTGTCTGTACCATACCATATTTGGCGCAACACAACCAGTGCGCGCCAGTAACGATCAGCAATTCAAAGTATGAAGGAGCAGAGTTGAAAACGGATACCAAAAAAACGTAACTTGGGGTCCTGGCCGCTAAAAAACATGGGACCTCCCGGAGGTTCCCCCCATGTTTTTTACGGCCACCCCATGTTACCATTAGTGGGTATCCGTTTTCACCTTTTCTGGCCATTGAATTGCTGTAACGGTACCGGCAATTCTCAAATTTAACCACCAGAAATGCCCCACCCGTATCTTCCCCATCTTAAAGTAAGCAATTCATATACCCGACAACGGTGGGCGGTGTGGCGGGCGGCCTGATGCCTGCACATACGACAACCTACAAAAAACCTTAAAGCGTCTTAGCGAGTAAAACGAATCCTTCAGCGGGAAAAAGCGCCTGGTTCAAGTAAGGTTGTTGTTCGTCCGGGCGGGCAGCGGGTCGTCCGCTACACCGCCCATATATGCCAGTAATGCAATTATAGAATAGCTATAACGGCGTGTACTTTACCGGGCGGTCAAAACCTGCTATACTACTCCTATGGCAACCATCGACGATAAAAAAATAATCTATACCATGCACCGGGTCTCCAAAAAACACGGCCCGCGGCAGGTGTTGAAGGATATCAGTCTTTCCTACTTTTATGGGGCAAAGATTGGGGTGATAGGACTGAACGGCTCAGGAAAATCGAGCTTGCTTAAGATTCTCGCCGGGGTGGACACGGAGTTTGCCGGGGAGACTTCGGTGACGCCGGGGTACACCATTGGGTATCTGGCGCAGGAACCCTACCTTGAGCCGGGGAAGACCGTAAAAGCGGTGGTGTCCGAGGGGGCAGGGGAACTTTCGGCCCTGCTTGCAGAGTTTGAGGCGGTGAGTGAGGCCTTTGGGGAGCCCGATGCGGATTACGACAAGCTCGGGGCGCGGCAGGCGGAGTTACAGGAGAAGATTGAAGCGGCGGACGGGTGGAACCTGGATAGCCGGCTTGAGTTGGCTATGGATGCCCTGCGCTGTCCATCGGGTGACGAGGTGGTAGATCATCTGTCGGGCGGCGAGAAGCGGCGGGTGGCCCTGTGCCGGCTCCTCTTGCAGAAGCCGGATATTTTACTGTTGGATGAGCCGACCAATCACCTTGACGCGGAGACCGTGGCGTGGCTTGAGCGGCATTTGCGGGAATACGAGGGGACGGTGATTGCCGTAACGCACGACCGCTACTTTTTGGACAATGTGGCGGGGTGGATTCTGGAACTGGATCGCGGGGAGGGGATACCCTGGAAGGGGAACTATTCCGGGTGGCTGGAACAGAAAGAGGCCCGGATGGCCCAGGAAGAAAAGGGTGAGAGTGAACGGCGCAAGACCTTACAGCGGGAGCTTGAATGGATACGCATGAGCCCCAAGGGGCGGCACGCCAAGAGCAAGGCCCGGATCATCCAGTACGAAAAACTGTTTCAGGATGACGGGCGGGAAAAGGTTAAAGAGAACAGAATTACTATTCCTGCGGGGCCCCGGCTTGGGCAGTTGGTGATTGAGGCGTCTTCACTGTCCAAGGCCTTTAGCGAACGGGTGCTGTTTGATGACTTGAATTTTACCGTACCGCCGGGCGCCTGTGTGGGAATCATCGGGCCGAACGGCGCGGGGAAGACGACGCTGTTTAAGATCATCGCCGGGCTGGAACAGGCCGATGGGGGGCAGTTGCGGCTGGGAGATAGCGTTAAACTCACCTATACGGACCAGATGCGGGAAGGGCTTGATGATAATAAAACCGTGTGGGAACAGCTTTCAGGCGGTTTGGACATTATCAAACTCGGCGGCGTTAAGGAAGTGAATTCCCGCGCCTATTGCGCATGGTACAACTTTTCCGGCGCGGACCAGCAGAAAAAGGTAGGAATACTGTCGGGGGGTGAACGGAACCGGCTGAACCTCGCGATGATGCTTAAGGACGGGGCGAATGTACTGTTGCTGGACGAACCTACCAACGACCTTGACGTGAACACCCTGCGCGCGCTGGAAGAAGCGGTGGATACCTTCGCAGGGGTAACGCTGGTAATCAGCCACGACCGGTGGTTTCTCGACAGGATTGCTACCCACATTCTGGCCTTTGAGGACGGGGAAGCGGTCTGGTTTGACGGGAACTGGTCTGAGTACGCCGAATACAGGCGGCAAAAACTGGGGGCGCAGGCGGACCGGCCCCACCGCTATGTGTACCGGAAACTGGAGCGTTAGTTGTATGGAATTAACGGTTAAACAACAGCAGGGAATCTACCTTATTGAAGCGTCAGGCGATTTGGACATCACAGGCTCTATTCAGCTTAAGGATGTATTCATGAAGCTCCTCCAGAACACAGCGGAGCGGTTCATTATCAGCCTTAAAGGGGTGCGTTTTATGGATTCCAGCGGTATCGGCGCACTGCTCTTTATCGCGTCCACGGTAAAAAAAATGGCACTCGATGGGGAACAAGTTTCCGGGAAACAAGTTCCCTGGGAACGAGTTCCCTTCGTGCTTATCGATGTTCAGGAACCGGTGCGGCTGGTGATTGAACGGACCAAACTTTCAGACTATCTGCCCATCACCACGAAGCTGCCGGATGCTCTGGCAAACATGGAACCGGAAGATATTCCCGAACTGTAACCCCATCACACCAAAATTAAAAGAACCGTTCGTAGGGGGTAAAATCATACGGATAGGGTTCCGCTTTGCCGGGCGCGTCCTGGGCGTCTTCCAGCAGTATATCATCAAACACCCAAGTCCCTCCTTCGGTTACCCTGACGTACAGTTCTCCTGCCGCGCTCTGTTCCCTGCCGATAAACCGGAACAGGAACGATGCGCTTCCATCGGGTTCCACATTGCCGCCGCCAATGCGGAATTTCGTTGGACTTACCGGCTCCAGGATACGGGCAATTTCCTCTGTCTGGAGGGGAGCCAGACCGGACAGCACTTCTGTTTCCTCATTGCTCAACAAGGCGGTGAGTATATTCCGGGCAAGCCTGTAGGCCGTGTCCGGGGCGCTTCCCCGTCCCAGTGCCCCGATAACCACATCCTGCGGGTAGTGCGGCGCTTCCCCTCTTTGCGGCCGCCTGAGCGCTTCCGGTAAAACATCGCCCGCGTCTTCGAGCATTTCGATCACTTCATCCTCAGGGGCCGCCGCTTCTGTCGCCGTACCGTCATCCTCACGAG
>BNVD01000024.1 GCA_025997835.1 Spirochaetia bacterium | reverse complement strand
AGGTCAAAGTCCCGGCGCGACCAGGTTATCACCGTAAACCCCTGATCCCGCAACGCCCCGCAGATACGGTCCACAACCAGAACCGATCCGGTTACCGGGGTTTCGGCCTGGGCGGCAGGGCTGGAGACGAAAAAAATCACCGGCATGGGGACCATTCCCGTTCCCGGCGTCCCGGCGCTCTTTCTTGTCTCCGACCGGGTGGGGATCCCCAAATACCGTGACGGCAGGTACGCGGCGTTGCTGCGGATTTTCCACGCCGCCAAAGAACCGGCGATTCTGGCGGCAGTGAGCGGCGCAGGTTTTCTGGACTACTCGGACATACCCGAAAAATACCCCCTGTTTTCCTATATTGTATCCGGCAAAAAAAATAAAGTTTGGGCCCAGGACGAGTATATCCAGGGAACCGCCGCCCTGATGACCAACTTTGCCGCCGCCGTTTTGGACGGTAAGGCCGATGTGCCGGCGGATAGCTCACCGGGTAAGCCCTTAACCGGTGTACCGCCGGCCGCCGGGGCGTTATTGTATCAGCCCTTGACCGAAGCCCCGCCTCTGTTACGCCGTCAGATCGTTCACGGAAACGGCATTCACCTTGAAACCGCCGGGACTTGGAATTCCCTGAAAAACGGAGATATACTATGACCGTCCAAAAATTAGACGCCTTTTTTCGGCGCCTCCTGGATATTGAGGGGTTTGCTTCAATAGATTCATCGCTTAACGGGCTCCAGGTTGATAATGACGGGGCGGAAGTGGAGAAAATCGCCTTTTCCGTAGACGCCGGCCTCGAAACCTTTAAGCGGGCGGCCGCCGCCGGGGCGGGGTTGCTCTTTGTGCATCACGGCCTTTTCTGGGGAGCGCCGGAACGGATTACCGGGAACCTCCGGGGCCGTATGCAATTTTTGCTGGATCATAACCTGGCCCTGTACGCCGTACATTTGCCTCTGGACCAGCACCCCGAACTGGGAAACAACGCCGGTCTTGCAGAATTGCTGGGTATCGAAAACCCTGAGCCCTTCGGCTTGTATCATGGCCGCAAAATAGGGTATAAAGGAACACTAAAAGACCCTCTGACCATAGACGAGGCGGCAAAACGGATAGCCTTTGGCGGGCAGTTGCCTTTGGGGGTGTACCCCTTTGGGAAGAAGAAAAACCAAACCTGCGCGGTAATTTCCGGCGGGGCCGCTTCCGAGGCGAATCAGGCCATTGCCGAAGGGGTTGATTTGTACGTTACCGGGGAAACCGGCCATTCGGTGTACCACCAGATTCTGGAAGGGCGCCTTAACATGATCGCCGCCGGGCATTACGCCACCGAAGTCTGGGGGGTCCGCCGGGTAATGGAACGCTGCGCCGCCGAACTGGAGACGGATATTGAATTTATCGATGTGCCTACGGGCCTGTAAGGGAGAATTATCATGGATATACAGAACCGGACCTTGGTCCGCGAACGCTTGCTGCCGCTTTCGCTCACGGCCCTGCTGATTTTAGCGGATCAGGGGGTTAAGTCCTTCATCGCAAACCACTGGCCGCAAAATTCGTTCATCAAAGATGTTTTCAACAATGAGCTTCTTGAAATCATCCATGTGCGGAATAAGGCCATCGCCTTTAGCCTGGGGGATACGCTGCCCGATTTTCTCCGCTCCGCCCTGTTTGTGGTGGCACCCATTATCGTGCTGGGCTTTCTGTTGTGGTACTACTTTAAGACTGATGAATTGACCCGCCTGCAGCGGTGGACCATCGCCGGGATTGTCGGGGGCGGGGCGGGAAATTTGCTGGACCGCATCTTCCGGCCCGACGGGGTGGTGGATTTTATCAGCGTAAAATGGTTTAGCGTAATGTTTCACGACAAGCCGGTACCTTTTTTAGGGTTTAACCGGTGGCCGACCTTCAACATTGCCGATGCCGGTGTTGTGGTAAGCGTACTGATATTCCTGTTTACCATAATACTCCCCCCAAAAGGAACACGCCATGAGTAGAAAAACCAATACCCTTTTGTTTATTCTGGCTGCCACCATATTTAATATACTGGTTACGATTATCAGTTTTTTGGTGATACTGGTCTTGTTTATCAAATTCCTGGCGCCCCTGCTGCCCGAAAGCGCCGCCCAATGGGGCTTCCCGGCGATCTTTATCGGAGCCATTGCCCTGTCCTTTGTCCTATACCGGGTGGTGCTAAAACAGTTAATGAAACGGGTAGATGTAGATAAATATTTCGACCCCCTCTTTGGCAGGCCCCGAAGGTCGCCGAAGAGGAAGCATGATTAACGGGTTGTCGAACAAGTCTACTGTATTTGTGCAAGCTCTTCTGAAATACTGAACGCACCGTCACCGATGTTTTCTATTTTCCGTACCAGATCAATGTACAGGAGTTCTGTTTTTACATTGGTGCCGTTTTTTAGCCGTTTCCGCGCTAACTTTTTTAGTTCTTTTCTGAGAGTGTCAATTTGATGTTCAAAATCCTCTGCTTTACGTAATGCTTCCACGGACAAATGCCGGTTTATATGCGCATAAATAAAATCCAGGAATTGTTGGGTGACATCGGTATACGGCAAAAGACGTTCAAAATCGTCCTTTTCAAAAACAAGATTTTTTTCGATACTCCGTTTTAATAACAGGACGGCGGAAAAACAATCGTCGGTCATGTTCTCAAGATCGTTTACGATATTGATCAATACGGGAATATTGCTTTTTGTTTTTTCATCCAGCGGCAGTTCAGAACACTGCAATAAATATTTTGAGATTTCTTCCTTCATCTGGTCGGCATAATCTTCCTGGTGTACAAACTTTTCCATGTTCTCGTGGATAAATTGGCTGTTTAAGTTTGAAAACCCCTGCCTGAGCCCACTGAACATGGTGTGTGCGAGCATGGTCATGTCGGCTATTTCTTTCTCGGCCCGTATGATATGTGCCTCGGCGCTGTCTTTAATAACAGAAGAGACAAATTCAAAATGATAGGCGCTTTGAGCGGCAGTATCTTTTTTTTCAGGGATAATTTTTTCGGCAGCCAGCGCAATTTGTCTGACAAACGGCAAAAAAACAATCGTTGAAACCATATTGAAAATTGTATGAAACATAGCGACATGAATGCCTATTGACTGTTCAACGGTTCCGGGTGTAACAACATCAACCAGCCAAAGAAGAGGCCTGAAAAAGAAACAGGTGATTATGGTACCGGCAACATTAAACATTACATGCACAAAAGCGGCCCGCTGTGCGTTTGCCGACGCGCCAATTGAGGCAATGGGCGCATCGGTGGTGGTGCCGATATTGCTACCCAACGTGAGCGCCGCGGCAAATTCAAACGTGAGCAGACCGCTGTATGCCATAGTGATAATTATGGCGGTTACCGCGCTTGAGGAATTGATTATAGCGGTGATCACCGCGCCCGCCAGGACGCCGATAAGCAAGGTCTTTATACCCGTACCGGAAAATTGTGTTAAAAACATTTGCAGGCTGTCGGAGTCTAAATCCGGTATGGCATTGGACAGCCATTCCAGCCCCAGAAACAGCAGCCCAAAGCCCATGAGCGCCTCGCCGAAATTTTCAAGATGAAGACGTTTTACTTCGGCAAAAATAAAACCAATACCGAACGCGGGAATCGCAAAGGCTGCAATATTGAATTTAAATCCAATAAGTGAAACAAGCCAGGCCGTTCCGGTGGTGCCGATATTGGCGCCGAAAATAACACCGATTGACTGCTGAAGGGTCAAAAGCCCGGCATTAACAAAGGAAACCACCATGACGGTCGAAGCGCTTGACGATTGGATGATAAGCGTAACCAGAGCGCCCGTCAAAACCGCCATTACCCGGTTGTTGGTCATAAAGCCCAGGATACGGTGCAGTGTTTGCCCGGCACTCTTTTGAATGCCATTACTCATCAGTTTCATGCCATAAAGAAGAAACCCCAGGCTGCCGAAAATCTGAAAAATAATGGCAATGATCTTCACGTTATATCCCCTTGCATGGGCATATCATACTCCTTTTAGTTAAACCGGGACAAGATAGTGTGCACTTCCTCCGGGCTCTTGGCTGCCTGCAGATGGGGGAGTGTTCCCGATTTGATCATGGACATGGTCCGGCTCAAAACAGATAAATGTTTCTCCCGGTTTGCTTCACCCATGACAATCAAAAAAATAAAATGAACCGGTTTATGATCCGGCGCGTCGTAGGCTATACCGGCCTTTGAAATACCGATGGCCCCAACCAAATCACCGGCTCCAGGATAATAGCCGTGGGGTATCGCAACGCCGGAGGCTACCGAGGTGTTCATTTTACTTTCCCGCTCCTGTATCACCGCAAGCATTTGATCCCGGTCCAGTTCCGGGTGAACATCTGTTATAGCTTCTACAAGTTCCGCAAAAGCCGCCTCTTTCGTTTTACTTTCGAGGTTCAGCCGTATTGACTGTTTATTAAAAACTTCATTTAACAACATAGCAAACTCATGGGGCCAGTGTACCGGGGATAAAAAACTTTTTCAATAGAATTTTTGCCACCTGTTTTCAGGGGTCTGTATAAGAATCTGCTTGCACATGAGAGCCGTAGGGCAGTTTCGTGGGGCAATAGTTGCCGGATCCCCCGTGTGTGCGGTATATTATAGGCAAGGAGGACCTCATGGCGATACCGCAAACAGCCGCTGCTAAAGAGACCGGGTTGACCTTTGAGAAGGTCTGGGAGATGTTTCAGGAGATGTCCCGCGAGACGGACCGGCGAATGAAAGAGACAGACCGGCAAATGAAAGAGATGTCCCAGGAGACGGACCGGAAACTCCAGGAGTCGGCCCGGCAAATTGAAGAAACGGCCCGGCGAATGAAAGAGACCGATAAACGGGTGGGGGAACTCACCAACCGGTACGGGGAAATTTCGGAACACATGATAGTTCCAAACCTGATAAGCAGTTTTAACACCCTGGGGTATACCTTTACCAAGTCCGGCCCCAATACAAAAATAGAGGACTTTGAACACAAGCTGTTCACCGAGGCCGATGCGTTTCTGGAAAACGGAGACTGTGTCATGGTTGTTGAAATAAAAACGAAGCTGCGAACCAAGGATATAGACGAGCACATTAGACGCATGGAGAAGTTCCGCGTTCATGCGGATCTGCATGGAGATAAACGAAAGTATTACGGGGCCATAGCGGGTCTTTTGGTGAGTGAAAGTGAAAAGGCCTATGCCCTCAAGAAAGGGTTTTATCTGCTTCAACCTGTGGGAGAAAAGTTTACTATCACTACCCCGACCGGCCGGGGCGCGCCTAAGGCATGGTAATTGGAGTTAAGGGGAAGGAAAAAGTGCCCGGCGCCAATTGCGCGTGAAACGCATCCGGCTATGGCAGCGCCTTGCTCCGGCCCGGACGGCCCACTCTCTTCATGCAAATTCAAAAACCGGCGCCGACGCCTTTGGGTAGGCCGCTAAACAAATTTGGTGCCTGGCACCCTTTTCACGGCACTTTCCACTGCCGGGGCTATCGGTGTATTATCCTTTCGGGGTACTACTCCATGACTATAGGGCACCTCTAAAACTCGGTTAGTTTTTACGGTGCCCCTGCATTTGCTCGTCTAAAGACTGCGCAAATGCCGCGGACTAAAGTCCGATTTAAGAGGTAAACATCTAAAAACTGAAGTTTTTAGATGTTCCCGATAGGGAGCAGCATGTGAACAAAGTTTTACAGGAAAAGATTCAGGAAGCATTTTCGTCGGTGCTTCCCATCACGGTGATTGTGCTTGTCGCAAGCATTATCTTCGTGCCGATGTCTGCGGGAATCATTGTCATGTTTCTCGCCGGCGCGGCATTGCTCATCGTCGGTATGGGGTTCTTTACCCTTGGCGCCGACATGGCAATGATGCCCATGGGCGAAGGCATAGGCGCGGAGATCACCAAAGGGCGGAAGGTGTTTGTGGCGCTGGGCATCAGCTTTTTGATGGGGGTCATCATCACCATTGCGGAGCCGGACCTGATGGTGCTGGCGTTACAGCTTGCGGAGGCGCTTGCGGAACGGGGGCAGACCATTTGGGCGCTCATTATTACGGTGGGGCTGGGTGTCGGCCTCTTTATGGCAATCGCGGTATTGCGGGTTATTCTGGGCGTACCGCTGCGCTTCCTCCTGCTGGTTTTCTATGGCGTAACCTTCGCTCTTGCCTTTTATATGATGAAAAATGGCAATACGGCCTTTATCCCGGTGTCCTTTGACGCCGGGGGGGTAACCACCGGCCCGATTACCGTACCGTTTATGCTGGCCATGTGTGTTGGCGTTGCGTCCCTCCGCAGTGACAAGGGCGCCCAGAGCGACAGCTTCGGCTTTGTCGCCCTGTGCAGTATCGGCCCGATAATGACGGTAATGGCACTCGGCGTGGCCCTGCAAATCGTCGATGTCCCGGCGGAAGCCATGGACGAGGCAAGCATAACCGCGATTGCCGCCTACACCGACCGTGATGTGGTAAAAGCCTTTATTGAGGAATTCCCTTCAACCATACAGGATGTGGGAAAAGCGCTGGGGGCAATACTGGTATTCTTCTTTATATTCCAACTGGTGACCCGGCGCTTCCATAAGCAGCAGCTTTTACGGGTACTCGTCGGCTTTGTCTATACCTTCATAGGACTGGTGGTATTCCTTACCGGCGTGAATGTGGGCTTTATCCCCGTGGGGAGCCTCTTTGGCAGCGAACTCGGCGCTTCCCCGGTTATCGCCTGGCTGCCCTTTGAATCCAAATGGCTTTTGATACCCCTGGCTATGGTCATCGGCTACTTCATCGTAGCCGCCGAGCCTGCGGTCCATGTACTCAACAAACAGGTTGAAGATGTGTCCCAGGGCGCTATCACCCAAAAAGTGATGTTCAGGACCCTGGCTATCGGTATGTCCCTGGCTTTGGGTATCGCCATGGTGCGTATCCTTTTTAACATCAGCATTTTATACATCCTGGTTCCGGCATACACCTTCGCGCTGGCGCTTACCTTTTTTGTGCCGCCCATGTTTACCGGTGTCGCCTTTGATGCCGGCGGCGTGTGTTCCGGCCCCATGACCAGCACCTTCCTCTTGCCCTTTGCCATCGGCGCCTGTATGAGCGCCGGACACATGGAGGCCGCCTTTGGTATTGTGGCTATGGTTGCCATGACACCGTTGGTTGTCGTCCAGCTTTTGGGCCTTGTGTATGGCAGCCGGCTGAAAGCGTCCGCACAGCAGGCGGTACAACAGGCCGAACGGGAATCGGGCGGAATCAGCATGGAAGATTCAGGCGAAATCACCGAGTACGACTATGTGTACGAAACCGGGAATGAAAGCAAGGAGGGTAATACCCATGAGTAAAACAGCGGATACACAAAACGAACTGAATCAATCTAGCGGACTGAATCAGTCTAACGGACTGACTAAGTCCGATGGACCCCGGCTTCCCGTATTAAAGTGTGTCATCTTTATTGTTGACTGGGAGTGGACCAAAGGAATATCGGAGGTTTTTGAGCGGACCAATGTGCGCTTCCATTTTATCGGCAAGGGTAAGGGAACGGCCAACTCGGAAATTCTTGAGATGCTGGGTATCGGGTCCAGCGAAAAGGCGGTGTTTTTCTGTCTGGAACAGGACAGGATGGCGGCGGTACTGCTCAAAGAAGGGGGTAAAACATTCAGCCATACCCCCGGCGCGGGTATCGGTTTTATCGTTCCTCTTTCGGGGATAAACACACCAATACTGCAAGTTTTTAAACAAAGTGTCGAAAAGGACATTAAAATTCATTCGGGAGAGGAGACAGTAAAAATGAACACTGAAATAAAGTATGGTTTGATAGCCGCAGTGGTAAACAAGGGCTACAGTGATGAATTTATGGTGGCTGCCCGTGAAGCGGGAGCCCGTGGCGGTACGATAATCAACGCACGGGGCCTTGCCCATCAGGGGCCGGTGAAATTCTTAGGCATCTCCGTACAGGAGGAGAAGGAAATCATCATGATTCTCACCACCAAGACGCAGAAAACCCCCATTATGCAGGCCGTAAGCCAGGCGTATGGGCTAAGCTCCAAAGCCGAGGGAATTATCTTCTCTCTGCCGGTGGAAGATATTGTCGGGGTGAATCTGGAGTAAATCCTCAATAACCGTCGGACATGGCGCGGTTAAGGTCCCGCTGGTAGAGTTCCTGATAGATTAAACTGCGGGTCTTGAGCTTTTCCTTGACCGGTTGGGCGAAGGGCATATGCCGCCAGAAAATCCCCCGCAGTTCCTTATCGAGTTTCTGGGTACCTTCGCTTTCCTTGGTCATCCAGACAAGGTAATCCTGAATAAAGGCTTCCTTGAGGTCCCCCTTGAGCTTCCGCGCGCTAAACCATTGGTAATAGTTCCCCGTAAGCCCATCCTCCATCCAGCTAACCGAGTTCTTTTCCTTGGCGGCCTGCCAGCGAAAGTCCCCCACTGCGGCAAGCACGGCAACGGTAAGATTTTTAGGATACAGGGGTACGGCGAGACGGCCCCGGCTGGTAGCCCGGTTGAAGCGGTTGAACGGCTCCCAGCATACCCCCGTATCGCCGTAGCCCGGTATCAGTACCACATACGGGACGATACGGTTCACCTTACCCCGGTAGGTCCGGTAGAAAACTTCCGGGTCTATGCTCTCGATCCGGGCCAACAGGGAGACCACGTTTTCCCGGGCAGCCACATCATTGGGCGTACTGCGGAAATATTCACTGCTGAGTATGGGGAATGAGTTCCCCTGCCGCCCTACGGTCATCTTCGCCATCTGCCGGATAGTCCCGAATTCCGTATTGATTGCCTGGGAATCCCCCTCAGTAGGCCCGCCCTCGGCAGTGACCTTAATTTGCAGGGTTTCAACATCCGCTTCGGCCTGATGGTACTCCCGGAGCAGCGTATCCTGTTCCCGGTCCGACTTGAGCATCTGCTTGATCAGATCCTGCATCTCGTTCAGGATGCGTTTTTGGCTGTCCGTATAACATTCCATAAGGGAAGGTAAGTCATCCACCGGGGTATGTTCACCGATAAGCTCAAACCGTTCCCGCATCGCCGCTTCCAGGTTCTTCCGTTCCTCGTTTTTGGCAGCCAGCAGGTTCTTCGATCCGTCCCGCTTCCCCTTCGCCTTTTCCAGAAGCTGCTGTAACCTGGCCGCGACATTACTCCGGGCCGCCGGAGCCTCATCGGTAGTGGAGGGCCGGATCGATCCATCCCCAATCGCCTTAAGCCATTCATCCAGATAATAAACAGGCACGGAAAGGGTATTACCTGCAACGATTTTGGCAAAAAAGTCCCGTTGTTCAGGATTGAGCAGCGCCGGATGAAGCAGCCCAAACCGAAGCAGATACTTTTTGGCGTCAGGAAGTTTTCCCCCCGCTTTCCGGGCTACACTTGCCAGAAAATCCCAATAAAGGGTAGATATTTGCTGGCGGTACACCCCCCGGTCCTTGGGGTCCTTGGTATTCAAATATTTCTGAAAGACCAGATGTATCCGCTGGGAGCTAGTCCCTTCCCCGGAAAGGGCAAGTTTATAGTAATCGGGGTCGCTGAATCCCTGATGAGGAACTTCTTCAAACCGTTTGGTTACCGGGGGGAACCCCTGCGCGGAGAGATCAACTTCATCTACGCCCTGGGCATCCCCTGCCGGATCATCCCCGCCGGTATCAATGCCAAGCAAAGCCGCGAGATCGGCGTCCATTTCGTCCTGAAGCATATCATTCTCTGCCATGAGTGCGTGGGTTTACGGTATAGAGATTGGGGGGATGTGTCAAGGAAGGTGGAACCCCCGGCATGGAGTACCGTGACTGCGCACGGAAAATGGGCGGCGGCACCGATGCCGGATATGCCGCCCAAGGTGGTGAGGGCTTCCTCGCGGCCATTGCATAACCCGCCCCATCCCGCTACTATACAAGCGTCCCGCAGTCAGGAACCATGCGAGTAGACGCCGCCCAACCCCGCCAGGTCCGGAAGGAAGCAACGGTAAGCGGAAGCCTGTTGCGCCGTGGCCTCCCTGACTACGGGGCTTTTTACTTTACCCTTTGCGTTACCTTTGCTGAGCCCCACGCCCGGTTGCCATTTTTGGGTTAACAACCTTTCGGTTGCTCTGAAGGAATAAGAATGAAGAAAGGAAAAGAATGGTGACTCCACTCTACTCATCTTTTTCTTCCCTTTGTGTCCTTCGTGCCCAATGCGGATAGCGAGGGCAGCCCCTTTTTGTTTGGCGGGCAGGGGGTTACGGCGGTCTGAAGGGGCTGTGCGGAGACTGTATGTTAGACGAAACGTACGCACAAATTAATGGATGATACCGCCCTTCATGACGGCATAAAAAATAATTTTTCACTTGACAAGCAAGAAAATATATGATACGAATTATTCCTATAGGAGGTTATTATGAAGATCAATTTTAAGGGTTCACTGGTTTTATTGGTTTGTTTTGTGTTTTCACAGAACATAATCGCTCAAGAGAATATTCCATCTAATAATAATTTATTGGAATATTATAACAATGAATTATTCAAATGGGACTATAATGCCTTTGGGGAGTTTAAATTAACTTATCAAGACCAAGGCTCAACCTTAACCTTTGGAATAAATAAAAACATGGTTAAGACCCTAAAATTATATCCAGACACAACGGAATATTATGAATCATATCGCAAAAAAAATGTGACTGGAAATATTCTTTTATGGAGTGGGTTTGGTATTGCAATGGGGGGCTTAATTTCAGCCCCTATTGTTCTAAACGAAAATACATTTGAAGCTAATTATCCGATAGTTATGGGAGTTGCGCTAGGCGGCTTGATAATTGAACTTATTGGATCGTTTATATTGCCATCGGGGTATGAAAGTTTGTTTAATAGTGTTAATCTATTTAACAGGCATAAAATAGCAGAATATAACAAATAATGAAGGTACGCCCAAACACCCGTGTTTGGGCGCTTCGTAGGTACGTGCGTATCGCATAGCGTATGTTATGTGCAGTTAATTTCTGCTACATTAGTCATCTGCATGAATATGATCGATCATTTACTGTTTTATCATAATTGTTCATCTTCTTCTTTTTGAAATTTTCTCCTGTTTTTTTCTGAACTCAATGATCATGCCTGTATATTTATCTTTTTTCAATTCATCTATTATAGATAAAATGACCTTATCTCTAAGATTGATTTTATTAACATAAGTTATTGATCCAACTACTATTTGCCTGTATAAATACAATTCTCCTTTGCTGTCGTTCATTATGCTAAACGTTTCCTTTCCAAGCCGATTCATTTCAGTAACTAATATATTCACACGATCCGGTATTAACACTTCAACCAGATTTTCAAAATGATCATTAAAATATAAAAATACAGTCAGGAATTCCCGGCTTTCAATAAATTGCTTATATAATTGCGGATAATTATTTTTAATATTTTCCATATAAAGTAATATCCACCATTTAAATTCGTAATATGATTGTAATAAATCACCATATAAATGTATGATATACCAATATGCTATAATTGTATCTTCATAGGCGCCATATTCTTGTAGATATGGATAGCAATCATAAACTGCTTTTAAACCATAATAATAAGCCTGGAATTCATCCAATAAACCGTATATTCCGTTTGGATTTGCACTAGTAGTAGCGCCAGGAGAAACATAGGTGATCCATCTACGGCTGCGCATATTTTCTGCAATTTGCGATGTAACATATTCAGTTTTTGGCCACAGATTGCGAGAAGCACGCGGTAATATTATTTTTTCATTATCTAGTAGAAATGTTTCTTCTCTCCAGAAAACATGTGTTGACTCATGAACAGCGGTAGCCAATGTTGAAAATAATTCTAATTTATCATTTATGGATGGATGATAATAGAGTTTAATTTGTTCTTCACGACCTGCATCTGAAGCATTGGATATTGAGTTTAATATATAAATACTGCTCGGACTATATTTTTTTAATGCATAATTTATATCATGTACTACTGTACTACTTGGTAGTGAAACAAATACTTCCGACAATTCAAGATTTCTGGAATTTATTTCCATTTCCAAACGGCTTGATGCATATGCTCTTTCATCAATTATTGAAAAGCTTGATTTTCCTGGTGCAATGACATTTTCAACATGCTTAAATGCCTTCTTGGTATCATCTTTATAGGTAATATTCATGTAAAAATATATAGTTCCCGTTGACTGGGAGTCATAAGTAAATGTGTAACCGTTAGCTGTTGTTACATCTGATACAATACGAACATTAACCCCCATTGTGGAAACACTTGTTTGACTGAATGAGAATGTCGTAGAGATAGCCATTATAAAGAAAATAAAGATGCAAATTTGTTTTTTCATAAAAAATCCCTTTAATATTCAATGCTGCCACATGAGTGACAATATTTTTATGTTTTAATTTATTCCGATTAAATGTCAAGATAAATTTCAGAAATTAATTGCACATAACATACGTTATGCGAAATAAGCCGTTATACTACTCATAATATGAAAACAGCAATATCTTCACCGGATACGGTATATTTTGAAGCAGGGGTGCTCCTAGAAACACCTTAACAGAACACTACGGAGAAGGGGGGATTCGAACCCCCGGTACTCTTTCAAGTACGCACGCTTTCCAAGCGTGGACCTTAAACCACTCGGACACCTCTCCAAAAACAAACACATCAGGCACTGGATACCTTCACGGAGAGAGAGGGATTCGGGCTCCTGTCGCGGACATCCTGTCCGCTCCTTACGCCCCACCTCCGCCCCCTGTCGGCAGCATCCATGCTGCCTTTTCCTCCCGTTGGTCGGCGGGGGCTTCAGTTCGAATCCCTCATTTTCCGGCTATTGCAACCGTAGACCTTACGGAAAAATTATCAGGCAATAGATGCCTTCACGGAGAGAGAGGGATTCGAACCCTCGGAGCCCTTACGGGCTCAACGGTTTTCGAGACCGTCCGATTCGACCGCTCTCGCATCTCTCCAATACCAAAAATGGTAATACCTGAGGCTGAGAGGATTCGAACCTCCGACCTTCAGATCCGCAATCTGAAGCTCTATCCAGCTGAGCTACAACCTCATTCTCACGACACACGCTACGCGTGACGTTACGGAGCCGCCCACTGGTCACGCTAAAGCATGACCAGTAACTTTTCCGGCACACAGCGGCCCGGTTGGGGGCTATGCTGTGCTAATTCTTTTTACGACACACGCTACGCGTGACGTTACGGAGCCGCCCATTGGCCACGCTAAAGCATGACCAGTAACTTTTCCGGCACACAGCGGCCCGGTTGGGGGCTATGCTGTGCTAATTCTTTTTACGGCACACGCTACGCGTGACGTTACGGAGCCGCCCACTGGTCACGCTAAAGCATGACCAGTAACTTTTCCGGCACACAGTGGCCCGGTTGGGGGCTATGCTGTGCTAATTCTTTTTACGGCACACGCTACGCGTGACGTTACGGAGCAGGGGGGATTCGAACCCCCGGTACCCGGTTAGGGTACGACGGTTTAGCAAACCGTTGGTTTCGGCCACTCACCCACCGCTCCAAAAGTCAACCATGATATAATAAAGGGACTATGTTCCCTAAATTACGCTGTCAAACAGACCTTGAAACAAAGTCCAAAGCCTTTTCGGAGCAAGGGGGATTCGAACCCCCGGTACCTTGCGGCACAACGGTTTTCAAGACCGCCTCCTTCAACCACTCGGACATCGCTCCATAACGGTAGACCGCCTTTAGGTGGTCGTACGCGCCTATCCAATACGAATAGATACTAGCCGAAACTGCCGGAAATGTCAATATACCTAATACCTAATAAGGGGCCCGCGATTTAAACGGGTTTTTAGGGTACTATACGGCTATGGATAAACAGCATTATACGGATCTGAACGCGAAAACCATTGATGCCTGGGTCAAAAGCGGCTGGGAATGGGGCGTCCCCATCGATCATGAGACCTTTGTTAAGGCACGGCAGGGGGAATGGGATGTCGTCCTGACACCGGTTATTCCGGTGCCCAAGGCGTGGTTTCCGCCGTTCCGGGGATGCCGGGTTCTGGGGCTGGCGGCAGGGGGGGGGGCAACAGATGCCGGTTTTTGCGGCGCTGGGGGCGGACTGTACGGTCCTCGATTATTCCGATAGTCAGTTGGCAAGCGAAAAAATGGTGGCGGATCGGGAAGGGTACGCTATATGCATCGTCAAGGCGGATATGACCAAACCTCTGCCCTTTGCAGACGGCGCTTTTGATTTGATATTTCATCCTGTATCGAATTGTTACATCGAAGATGTCTGTCATGTCTGGAATGAATGTTACCGGGTTCTGGCAAAGGGGGGCGTACTGCTGGCGGGTATGGACAATGGCCTCAGCTATCTCTTTGATGATATTGATACCCTGCCACTGACGGTAACGCATAAACTGCCCTTCAATCCCCTGAAGGATCCACAGTTGTACGAAAAATACGCCGACGACGATGGCGTCCAATTTAGTCATTCCCTGGAAGAACAGATTGGCGGGCAGATAAACGCCGGGTTTATCCTCACCGGCTTATACGAAGACCGTGACCGGGTTGGGCTGCTGCGGGAATACGCGCCGGGCTATATTGCCACACGGGCGGTTAAGCCGTAGCCCGACGCTTGCTCTGCCAACGCGCTCCTATATCTCCAGATACGAATCCGCATACAAAGTATGGTTCATAATGATGTCCGCCGACTTGATGGTTTCCATGAGCCGGACATCGCAGGGATTAACGATAGCGCTGGTAAGGCCGTTGTTAATCGCCATAGCGACCGTCACGCTGTCCATGATCGGGCGGATGTGCTTGGGCATCATGTTGGACACGTTGGAAAGGCCGCCGGTGGAGTTGAGGCCCATGTCGGCAATCTGCTTGATGAAGTTCAGTACCTCAATCTGCTGATCCTGCTGGCCCTTGATCACGAGGAACAACGGGTCGAACCACAGGTCGGTGGGCTCCATGCCGTGCTCCATGCCGCGCTCAAGCATCATCTGGAGGAAAGCCGCCCGTTCGTCGTTGTTGGGGATACCGGCGTCACCCTTGCAGAGGGCGATGGAGATGGCGTCGTTGGCGGCGGCAAGGTCGATGTTCTCGATACGGCCGCCGGCATCGGCGGAGTTCACGATGGGCTTGCCTTTGGACCGGTTGTACACCGAAATCCCAGCCTCAATGGCCTTTCGGTTAGCCGTGTCGAGGCACAGGGGCACATTGTCGAAGTTACTTTGCAATAACTGCACCGCCCACTTCATCAGTTCTTCCCCGGTTTTTTCCGCAGGGCCGATATTCACGTCCAGATACACCGCTCCGGCATCAAGCTGTTCCTTGGCCCGCTTAAGGATGGGCGCCGGGTCCTTGGCGTCCATAGCCGCCCGGATTACCGGTGAAATACAGTGAATTCGCTCGCCGATTGTAATAAACTTCGCCATATCATTCTCCTCCAAAAAATATAACCCCGGCTTACGCCAAGGGCTTTCACGTTAAGCTAACGGCATTACTATGCAACGGCTTTTAAGCCGAGAGTTCCTTAAGAAACTTGACCACCCCTACCGCTTCATTCGGTGCGACGATGATCTTCCAGCCGGGGAGATTTTCCTCAAGCTCGCCCTTGAGAACCGCCACCTTGCCGGGGATCAGGAGGGTGCGGTTCTTGATCTTGCCCTCGATGTCCTTTTCCTTGAAAAACTTGGCCACAGAGCCGGCGGAGAATTTGCCCGCAGCCCAGGCGGTAAGCACCGAATAGCCGCCGGCATCGGAAACCAGCAGGTTTACGGGCACCCCGGAACGTTCCATCTCGCCGGAAACGATAAAGTAGGTCAGGGCAAAATCCACGGTGGTGGCGCAAACCGCGTCGGCGCCCGCCCCGTTGATGGGATAGATACCCGGCTCCACCTTCATCGGTTTCTGGGGGTCCGTAAAGATGTTCTGCCTGAGTCCGTAGAGAGGCAGGGCCTGGGCATAACTCATGCTTTCCAGAACGATGATTGAACCGTATTTCATGGTAAAGAGACTCGCCAATGCTTCCTGCTGGACGCTGTTGCCGGGGGCAAGTTTTGCCACGTTCACCAGGGTGGGATAACCGAAACTGCGATCCCCGTCCTTGAGTGCTGCCCGCCGGATCTGCACCGTGTTGGCAAATGCGTCCTTGACGGAAGCGGAACCCACATCGATTACCAGGTTCTTGTTGCCCAAGGCTTCCAGTTTCTGCACCGTGTCATAGATGGCGTCCAGTGTCGCCCCGGTAACCCCCAGAACGACCCCCGCTTCCACCGCAAGTTTGTTCAGGGCCTCGTAGTTGGACTCGTTTGCCCCGTTGAGGATGGGCTTGTCCGCTTTGGTCAGGTCCAGAGCGGCTTTGGCCGCGTCGGCATCGGCAACGTCGAGGATCAGGGTGCGGCCTATGGCCTGGGCTTTCTTTACCGCTGAGAGGAAGCTGTCCTTATTGCCGGTATAGGCCACATGGACCAGTTCCACGTGCATACGCTCGCCGATACGCTCGTAATCGACTTTTTGGAGGTTCTTCAGCGCCGCGTCAACATCCCCGCTTACGGTTACCGCGTAAAGGGTCTTGGAAACAAAGGTCTTTTCATGCCTGAAAAGGACCGTCTCCGCGCCGATGCCGTACTCGGCCTTGCCCGCGCCGATTTTAATGGCTTTCATGGGCGGGGCCGAAGCGTCGCCCAGAGCCGCCAGCGCTTCCGGCGACAGGTGGGGGCATTTATCGAGGGTGAGCGCGCCCTGGGCAACCTTCATGGAGAAGGCCATACAGGTGGGGTTCCCGCAATCCTTACAGTTCGTCTTGGGGGTCAGCTTGAATATATCCAGTCCTTTAAGTGCCATAATCGTTCTCCTTTATATCAAGTCGGCGATGAGTTTTGAAATCGCCGCCACCGATGCGGGGTGCCGCAGAATCACCGCGTTTGAGCCCGCCGCCAGTACCGCTGCGGCGGTGGCGACTTCCATGTTGATGCCCCGTTCTTCCACGGGTCCCCAATCGGGGAAATCCTCTTCGGGCACCACCGATTCCTTGACGCCCCACGCTTCGGAAGCCACGGGGGTAATGATGGGCATTTGCAGATTGGTATCGTTCTGGGCCAGAGCCGCAGCCTTAACCCGGTCCATGGTGGAGGCCACATACTCAAACCCGTAGCCGGCGGCGGCGGTTCCCACGTGCATGGCCACACTCTCGTTCTTAACCCCCAGTTGGGAGATAAGCACATTGAGCTGTTTTGCCAGATTGATATCCACCGACGATTCCGCGGCGATCTTCTGGTTATAGGCCATTACCGCCGCTACCGCCACCGCCTTGTGGTTATCTTCCCGTGCGGACATGAGCAGCACATTCTTGCCCTGAAGGGCCTCGGCGATCTTTTCAAAGAGCTTGGCGTCTTTTTCGGTATTCTTGCTACCCTGAATAACCAGCGGCAGGGTAACGGCGCCGGCCACCTCTTTACAGAGGGCCACACAGTCCTCAATGGATTTATTCTCCCCATTGGGGTCGGCGCTTTCCAGAACGAGGCTGATAAAACCGGCCCCCGGCATCTCACAGGCCCGTTTTGCCGCCGCCGTAACCGTATCCGCGCCGGCATAAAATTTAGCCAAGCCGGGCAAATTCCGGTTCGGCCCCAAATCGGAAACCTCAACCCCAATCCTGGGCGGGTTCTTTACCGGATCATCAAAACTGTAGAGGGGAAGCACATTCTCACCACCCAGGGTGACGGCGGTATTCCCCGTCCCGATTACGACTTCCTTGATAGAGGCCGTAAATTTCTGCGGAACGCGTTTAAATGGCATACAAACTCCTTATTTTGTAAGATTATCTACATTATTATACCATGGT
>BNVD01000023.1 GCA_025997835.1 Spirochaetia bacterium | reverse complement strand
GGCGGTAGTATCCGGGATAACCGGGTTTACATCACTAATCTCCAGTACCGCCGAAAGGTTACCCGCCGCGTCCTCCACAACGATATACGCCGTGTTGGCAGAGCTTGGGGTAAGACCGGTTACTACAATGGTGTTTTCCGCCGCCAGCGCGGAGGCGGTTCCGTGTATGCCGGAAGTTGCCGCTTTTACTGTCGCCGCTGTGGGCGCAGAAACACCGGATGCCAATATCACATAATAGTACGTTCCCGCTTCACCGGAAGTAAATTTAAGCGTGGCGGTGGTTCCTGTTGTAGTGGACAGATCACTCACACTGCCCATGCTCAACACCGGAGCGGTAGTATCCGGGACTGTTGCGATAACCGGGTTCACATCGCTAATAGTCAGCACTGCCGAAAGGTTACCCGCCGCGTCCTCCACAACGATATATGCCGTATTGGTGGAAGCCGCCGTAGGGCCGGTTACCGGGATGGTGTTTATCGCCGCCAGAGCAGAGGCGGTTCCGTGTATGCCGGAACTTGCCGCTTTTACTGCCGCCGCTGTAGGCACGGTATCACTTGCCGCCAGTACCACGTAATAATAAGTTCCCGCTTCACCGGAAGTAAATTTAAGCGTGGCGGTGGTTCCCGCTGTGGTGGATAGATCACTCACACTGCCCGCGCTCAACACCGGGGCGGTGACGTCGTCATCGCCGGTAGTCTTGGGACAGCCGGTAAGCGCTCCGGCGAATACGAGCAACGCCGTCAAAACGGCTGTAAGGCGCCAGATATAGCGTGATTGTACGTATTGGGTCAATCTGTTCATTTTTTCCTTCCTTATATTATATTTAGAAAAATTGGTATTAAGGTTCAAGCCTCGGTACCATGATACCGGGGGAGCGGTATCTATGCAAGAGTATGCATTGTCATGTTGATAATCCCCCTCCATCTTTACACTGCCTTTCCTGAAAACTCAGGTAAGGAAGAATAATGAACCGCGAAGTCGAAGAAGTCGAAAAAGGGAAGGGAAAACGAGGTTAAAATGTCCAAAAAGTTATTCGACTGCGAACCGAAGGTTCGATTCGACTTTGCGGTAAAAAACTATTAAGTTGACGATGTTGTCGAAGAAGTGTTTTTATCATTTAAAACTATCCGTTTTATACCATCCTTTAATGATCGCACATTGAAATTGAACAAAAAACCCAGGGAAACACCGGACAGTCTCATGTAACTCAATATTTGAGCTTTGTGAATGTCATTTAGCTCTTTTACTGCTTTGTTTTCGACAATTATTTTGTCTTTTTCAACGAGAATATCGATCCGGTAACCACAATCTATAGCTATTCCTTTATACACAAGCGGCAACTGTTTTTCGTTTTCGCATAGATACCACGTTCTTTTAGTTCATACAGCAAGCATGTCTGATAGGCGCTCTCCAGCAAACCCGGTCCTAAGCGGGAATGGACTTCAAATGCGGCGTCTAAAACTATCTTGGCTATGCGCTCCTGCTCCGGCGTTACCATATTTCCTCCTTTTTGGTTTGTATTTGACCATAAAATTTAATGAAGAAGAAAGCAAACCGCAAAGTCGAAGGAGTCGAAGAAGTAAAGAAAAGAGGTTGGCTAACCCGTCTTCCTTATCCTCCTTATTCGACTTCTTCGACTTTGCGGTAAAAAATTCTTATTCTTCGTGGTTTGACGGCTTATACCGTTGCTACGCTTTCCGCGTGATGACCTCAAACCCGCAATAGGGAACCAACGCTTTGGGCAGCCGCACCGAGCCGTCTGCCTGCTGAAAGTTTTCCAGTACCGCGATAATGGCGCGGGAAATGGCAATCGCCGTACCGTTGAGCATGTGCACGTAGCGGTTCTTCCCGTCATCATCCTTGTATTTGATGTTGAGTCTGCGGGCCTGATAATCGGTACAATTGGAGGTTGAGGTAACCTCTCCCCATTCGCCGCCGCTGCGCGAGGGAGGGTTTGCCCGGCCGGGCATCCAGGCTTCAAGGTCCCACTTGCGGTAGGCCGGAGCGCCGAGGTCGCCGGTACAGGTGTCCACCACCCGGAAGGGAATCCCCAAGCCGCTGAAAATCTCTTCTTCTACCGAGCGCAGTTCCTCATGGAACTTACCCGATTCTTCGGGCAGACAGTACACAAACATTTCTACTTTGGTAAACTGATGCACCCGGTAGAGCCCCTTGGAGAACTGCCCCGCCGCGCCCGCTTCCCGGCGGAAACAGTGGGAAAGCCCCGCCATGCGGAGCGGCAGTTTTTCCCTCGCCAATACCGTGTTGGAATAGTAGCCGCCCAAAGTGATCTCCGCCGTACCCACCAAGCATGTTCCTTCACCTTCAATAGTGTACACATTCGACTCGGCGCCGCGGGGGTTAAAGCCAATCCCTTCGAGGATCGTTTCCTTCGCCACATCCGGGGTGATAAAGGGGGTAAACCCTTTTTTCTGCAAGATGTCCAGGGCATAGCGGGTGAGGCCCAGTTCCAGAAAGACCCCTTCGTTTTTAAGGTAGTAAAACTTCGTTCCCGAAACTTTGGTACCCGCGTCAAAATCGATGATGTCCAAATCCTGCCCCAGCTTTACATGGTCCGCCGGTTCAAAATCAAACGCCGCCGGTTCCCCTACCCGCTTCACCTCAAGATTGTCCTTGTCTTCCTTGCCCTTGGGCGCGTCCGGGTGGGCCACATTCGGGATGCGCCGCCCCTCTGCATCCAGCTCCGCCTCCACCTGTGCCAGTTCCGCCTCGGCGGCAGCGATACTGTCCTTAAGCTTCTTTCCTTCCTCGATAAGGGCCGCCCGCGTATCGGCTTCCAGCTTGCCCTTCATGGCCGCAGCATTGGTGTTCCGCTGCTGCTGTAAGCCCTGAAGGGTGGTGGTTAAGCCGGTTCTGCGGTTGAACAGGGCAACCACCGCGTCGGCATCGGCCTTCATATACCGGTCGGCGATGTTTTGCTTTACGGCGTCGAGGTTATCCGCGATAAAATGATAGTCTAACATAATGGGGTAAGTGTAGCAGGAGGAAGGGAGAGCGGCAAGCGCCTTATACCGCCATCACCACCAGATGCCGCTCCTCCGCCAGAAAGGGTACGGGACAGGGGATGATTTCACTGTTACCGGAATGTGCGCCGCCTATGAGCCTGTTGCACTTGTGAATTTTTTGCGCTTGAGGCCGCAAAAAATTCCCGATAAATGGGCTCCTTACGGAGTTTGCAGGGTAAAAATCGGCTTGAAAGCCGATTTTTTTTATCAAACTGCACGAAGTGCAACAAACTCCTATTGCCGCCAGTTCCGCGTCAATGGCGTCCCGGCGGCCCTTGTAGGCGGCGAGGTGCCCGCCGGGGCGAAGGAGCCGCGAAAGGCCCCGCAGTATCGGTGGTTCCAATGGGCGAAAGGCCCGGAAGGTGATGAGGTCGAACCGTGCGGCACAGGCCTTTTCCATTTCCGCTTCCTCCACTTCAAGGTTAGCCAGTCCCAGCAGGGCCTGGGTGTTCCGCAGAAACCCTGCGCGGCGGCCCATGCGTTCAATCAGGGTGAAGTTGACGCCGGGCAGGGCGATGGCAAGCGGTATCCCCGGCAATCCCGCCCCGGAGCCCACGTCGGCAATGTGGAGGGGAGCGGCAGTATTACTACACGATGACAAAACGCTTCCGCCTTTATTCTGAATCCCATCAAGAAGCCGGACAATGATACCCAAAGGGGCGAGGGAGTCAAGGATGTGCTTGATTACCAGTTCCCGGCTGTCTTTTACCTTAACCAGGCCGTAGGCGGGGTTGAAAAGTTCTATCTCGGCGATATACCGGTTCAACAGTGACACTGCTTCATCGAACCGCGGTTCAATAATACGCGCAGTATCACTATCATCATGGCAAAGCTTAATCAGACCATCATTTAACACATCATCCATAACAACCTCTCAACAAAACATACATTAGTGATAATCAACCAACCCCGCCGCAGAGCGGCCGGGGTATGGTTGTTTAAGTAAGGTATTTGTCTCAGGGTCCATACCCTTTATATCGCCCCAGAGGGGCGGGGTATGGACCCTTCGCATACAATCATCGCCGCCAGTATTCCGGGTTAAAGAGGAGGATTACGGTCCACAGTTCGAGCCGCCCGGCGATCATCACAAAAGAATAAAACCATTTAAGATAGTTGGGGAAGGAAGCGAGATTGTGACCGGGGCCAACCGCGCCGAAGCCCACGCCGATGGTGCCGGTCACCGCCAGGGCGGCGCTGAATGACGACAGAAGATCCATCCCTGCGGCGGCGCTTACCAAGGTGGTGACAAGGATGACCAGTATGTAGATACCTATAAAGGCCGCCACGCCGTAGACCACGTCCTTGCGGCCCACCTTCCGGTTAAGCTGGACGCTGAAAATGCCCCGTGGATAGATGAAGCGCCGCATTTCGTTTGCCGCCTGTTTGAAAAGCACCACGTGGCGAATCACTTTGATACCCCCGGCGGTGGAGCCGGAACAGCCGCCCGCAAACATGAGAAGGAAGATCACCGCCTGGGCAAGGGCGGGCCACTGCTCATAATTGGCGGCAGGGCTGCCGGTAGTGGAGAGGACCGATGCCGCCTGATACGATGCATAACGCAGGGCCGATGTTCCGTACACCGGGACAAGGCTGAATGACAGTATTACTGTTGCGATCACGAAGATAAGGAGATAGGCCCGGCCTTCGGAATTGGTGAAGATGTCCCGGAACTTGCCCTTGATAAGCCGGTAATAGAGGTTGAAATTGAGGGCCGCCAGCAGCATGAATACGGTCGATACGCCGTCGATGAAGGCGGAGTTATACGATGCGAGTCCGGCATTTTTTGTGCTGATGCCGCCTGAGGCCATTACCGAAAAGGCGTGACAGCAGGCGTCAAACCAGTTCATGCCTCCGGCGCGGTAGAGGGGTATTAGTACGGCGGTGAGGCCACAATAGGCCAGCCACAGGAACTTGGCGGTGGCGGTGATTTTTGGGGTGACTTTTTCCTTTTCCGGCCCCGGCGCTTCCGCCTTGATAAGCTGGAACCCGCCTATCCCCAACAGGGGCATGAGGGCCACGGTGAGGAGGACGATTCCCATGCCGCCAAACCAGTGGGTCAGGCTGCGCCAGAGGAGGATGGGTTTTGGCAGCGCTTCAATGTCGCCGATGGCGGTGGCGCCGGTGGTGGCAAACCCGCAGGCGCTTTCAAATACCGCGTTGGTGATGCCGATGCCGCATCCCGACAGTACATAGGGCACGGCCCCTAAAAGACAGCAGAGCGCCCAAGTCAGGAAAACCAGCAAATAGCCGTCGGCGGCGCCGAATTGTACGGGCTGCTTCCGGGTGATTATCGCTGTGGGCAGGGCGAACAGCATCACTGCGCAGAGGGGTAACGCAAAGGCGCGTACCATCACCGCATCCCGCAGTATCGCTGCCATGGTCAGGGGGATGAGCATGGTAAGGGCGGCGATGCCTATCAGCAGTACGACAAGCCGGGCTTTCAGGCGGTATTTCACGGCGCGGTATCACTTTTTACAGAGACACTGCTGCTGTCATTTTCTGCCGCATTGAATATCCGGCCTATTTCCGCTTCGTTGCCGTTTTTGGCAATCATCACGATACGATCACCGGCCCTGATCACATGATTGCCCTGGGGGATGAAGGATGCACCGTCCCGGTTTACCAGCATCACGAGGCTCCCCGCAGGGAAACGGCAGTCCTTGAGGGCCTTATCCGCGGCGGGGGCATTTTTCCCGGTTTCAAGTTCCAGGATATTGATGCTGCCGTCACCGAGCCGGTGCACCCCGGTTACGCCGCCCCCCACAAGACAGGAAAGAATGGAATCCACCACCACCGACTTCATGGGGATCACCACATCCACCCCAAGCTGCCGGGCGATGGAGGCGTAGCCTGCGCCGGTTACCAGAGCGATGGTCCGGGCAACCCCGCGGCTTTTCAGGTACACCGCAGTAATGATGTTGAGTTCCTGTTGGGCCGTGGTGGTGACGATCAGGTCAAGATCGTTGATGCGATCTTCCGCAACAAAGCCCTCGTCGGAAATATCCTCGTTTAGAATTAGTGCGTCCGGGAACCGGGCGGCAAGGTCTTTGCAGAGATTGTAATCCTGTTCAATGATGACCACCCGGTTTCCCCGTTTGGGGATGAAGGTTTTTAACCGTGAAAATATCGAGCGCAGACTTTTTTTTCCTGCCCCGGACTGCGCCGGTTTTTCCAGCAGTCCTTCTGCGATCAGGGCTCCTACCCTTCCGCCACCGACAATGCCGATTTTCCGCAGGGGCTTTTCGGAGCGTCCCGCCAGACCGAATATCCGGTCAAGCTCCCCCTCTTTAGCGAGGATATGTACCCGGTCGCCCTTGGCGAGGACCGTGGCTCCCGTGGGGAGTATGCTTTCGACAGTATCACTGTTGACCCGCTCCACTAACGTCACGAGGCTTTCGCCGGGCAGCAGGGTGCGGTACTTCATCAAACTGAGGCCGTCAAAGATGGAACCGGCTGTGATGTCGATGGCCCCCAATTCGTAGGAGGTATCGGCGAAAGAAATGATGTCGCCCATGGCCCGGTGTTCAATGGCGTTGAGTACCGACCGGGCGGCTTCAACATCGGGCTGCACAAAATGATCAATACCGAGAACGCCGGGTGCTTCGGCGATTCGAACTAAAGTTCCTGGAACTAAAGTTCCTTGTGTTGAAATGCTGCCGGCTGGAACACCATGCGCAGCAACACTGCTCGCCGCGCCGCCGGCGGATGTACCTTCGCGCAAAGCCTCCTCACCCTGCAAATTGAGCCGGGCGTAATCACCGTTCCTGACTCTTGCAACCTTGAGCAGTTTGGGATACCGGGACGCGGCGAGGCCGCAGATGATCATGTTTACTTCGTCGGATCCGGTGACACAGACCAGTGCGTCCGCCCTGGCAATCCCCGCATCTTCCAGAGCACGGAGGCTGTTTCCCTCATCGTGAAGCACCAGACAGTCCATGCGGTTTGAGGCGTGCCGGGCCCGTTCCGCATTGGATTCGATGATAGAGATGTCGTGCTTTTCCTGTATCAGGTGCCGGGCCAACTGGGTTCCCACGAGGCCCGCACCGACAATAACAATGCGCATTTAGTTCAGTATAGCGGCGGAAAGTAATTCAAGAAACCCCGGATAGGTGACGTCCGCACTTTCGGCGCTGTCGATTTCCACCGGCCCCGCCGCACCCAGAGCCGCCGCCGCCAGAGCCATCACGACCCGGTGATCCCCGTGTCCGGCAACAGCGCCGCCGCGCAGGGCCGGTCCGCCATCAGCCTTCCCCCGAATGATGAGGCCGTCGGGCCGCTCCTCAATATCCGCGCCGAGCTTGCCAAGTTCAGCGGCCATCACCGCGATACGATCGGTTTCCTTGATCCGGGCGTGGGCAACATTGACCAGCGCAGTCTCGCCCTCCGCGAATGCGGCAACGGCGGCTATCGCCGGGAGCAGGTCCGGGGTGGCGTTGAGGTCCAGGCTACAGCCGTGTAGCGGCCCTGTGCGGGATACGGTCAGTTCCCAACCGGTACACTCCGCCCGAGCCGCCGGGCCGGAAGTCTGCGGTTCCCTACCAGACGGACGCCGGGTCCAGGTAACATCGCAGCCCATCTGTTTCAGCACATCGAAAACCGCCTTATCACCCTGATGGTCCGCCGGGTCCAGGCCGAGCAGAGTTACTGCGCCGCCGCTTATGGCCGCCGCACAAGCCGGGAACGCCGCGGAAGAAAAGTCCCCCGAAACCGGCCCATTCACCGGTCTGTACGCTGCACCGCCTGCGATACGGAACCGGGAAAAATCCGCGTTGGTTTCGTAAAGCGGGCTTCTCCCCTGGGCATCAAGGTAGGAAAGAGTCAATTCGATATAGGGCCTTTCGTTGAGCAGGGGCACGTCGATTTCGGTGATGGTTCCCGCCGGGGCCAGCGGGGCCGCCAACAACAGCGCCGAAAGGTACTGGCTCGTAGGACAGGGGAGACTCACCCGGCCGCCCTTCCAGGGCCCCCGCACCGTGATGGGAGCGCAGCCCTTATCCGCCGACTCCACCGTAACGCCCAGCCCGGCCAGCGCCTCCAACAATGGAAGCGCACTGCGTCGCCTAATCTGTTCATCGCCAGTAAAGGTGACAGGCCCCGTCCCCAGCGCCGCCGCCGCCAGAGCCAAAAACAGGGTGGTCCCCGAATTCCCCACGTCAAGGGGCGCGGCAGGGCGAGCCAATGTATGACCGGCGCTCCCCGCGCCGCGGACCTTTGGTCCGACGCCCTTTACGGTCCAGCGAACCAGTTTGCGCCCCGCCGCATCCGGCGTATTAGCGCACTGGGCATCCGCCGTCCGGTGTTCGATAATCTCCGCACCCAGAGCGCGGCATACGGTTACGCAGGAACGAGCATCAAGGGAATCCAGGGGGTATTCGATCTCCGAAACCCCCTCGGCTAACGCGGCAATGAGAAGCCGCCTGATCGTGTGGGACTTGGATGCCGGAACCCGGACGGTCCCGGCAAAGCGATGGGGTGTGATGATGGCACGCATACTGTTCTGTAAACTATAGCATAACCGGCCGGAATGCAACTACGAACCGTTCTATCCGGCAATTCCAAATAAAAACCATTGGCAAATTATTGGAATAGAATGTATAATCCAATGAATAGGAGTTTATTGTGAAAAAGATTTTTGGAGTTATGGTTTTGTTGGTGGTATTGTCCATTTCGGTATTCGCTGATGGATTTATTATCCAAGGTCAGTACGGAATTGGCGGGGCAGTTACCGATATAAATGGCAAGGATTTTACAAGTAATTTTACCGATTATTATGATTTTAGTCATAATCTCGGATTAAAAGCCGGATATGGTCCTTTTGGGAAAGTTCCGCTATACGCGGTGTTTAATTTTTCCCTAATTGGTTACAGGGTGTATGATGACTATAAACATATTCACTATAATTCCTACATGGCTGGTCCCGGTGTTCTATTTTACCCTCATCCATTAGTTCAATTAGGATTTTCAATAGGGCCATCCTATATTTTTAATAGCACTGTTATTACAGAAACAAGCGAGCTTATAGCGAAGGACGATGGTGTAGGAGTAGCCATAGATGGATCAGTTGCAGTGGATATCGGACATTTTTTGAGATCAACCCGTGCTAAGAATTTTGGTCTTTCTATTGGAATTGACGTTTTTAGTACCTTTAGCACTTTAAAATACTCTGGGTTCACTTTAAAATATTCCGGGTACACCTTAAAAGAATCTGGGTATAAAGAAATATCCACGAGTTTTACTTTGTATATGGCGTTAGCCTATCGACATCCACCAAAATCTTTGTTTAGTAAATAAAAAAGGTTGTTGTGGATCATAAATAGTAAAACAAAAACCTGCCGCGAAGCGGTGCACCATGGACTTCCCCCGTGTGCAGACCTTCGGTCTGAAGCGAGTTCTTGCCATGCCTCACTATAGCCGATTGCTTTTATACCATATTTTATTCACTGCCGACAGAGACCGCTACTTTTTTTCGTACCGATGTGTCTAATTCCCTTGTTGTTCATTATATATAACCCTCCTTAACTACCGCATACCGCCGCCGGCTACGCGTTTTTCAATCACTGCGGCGGTGTAGTCGGGGGTTTGGTTTTCTTCCAGCAGACGGCGTACTTCTTCCCATACCACCGTTTCCAGAAAGACTTCACGGGGGAAGCCCGCAAATTCTTCCAGTCCGCCGCCGGTTTCGTAGATGTCGTAGGCTTTGGCCATCAGGGGATCGTCGGTAGTGCTGCTACCGCCGTGAATCGCACCGGAACTGGCGGCGATTTGGGGGGCGCGATCGGAGAGAAACGCGATAAAGGCCCAGGCTTCGTTTTTGTGTTTACTGGTCCTGGAAATACCGGCGCACCAGTTGGTAAGGCCGAACACGGGTTTGCCCTGATAGGCTGCCGGGGCGGGAATAGTGGTGATGCCGAAGGCCAGGTCCCCCGCAGTCTGATGCGCCTGTGCCGCAGCGAGGGCGCGAATATCCCCAATTGAGGCGATCATCATACCGATCTTGCCGGCCCGAAATTCCTCAAGCCGGTCCTGTCCGGTTTTGGTAAATGAGCCGGGGGCGATGACGCCCTCCTTGTTGAGCCCCTGCAGGAAGCGCAGGGCTGCTGTTGCCTGGGGGGTATCGATTTTGAGGACACCGCCGGCGGTCATGGGCTGACCGGCAGCCCAAATCCAGGAGAAGATGTCCCGGTATACGCCCTGGCTTTCCTGTTCGCCGAGGCCCAGGGCAAAGCCGTACCGGCCCGTATTGGTGTCAGTCACCGCTTTGGCAAAGGCCTCAAATTCAGTCTGATTCCGGGGGGGCCGGTCAAAGCCCGCCGCTTGCAGCATATCAATGTTATAGAAGAGCGGCGTCATGAAAGACACGAGCGGCCGCGCCCAATCGCCAATAGCCGCCTCCTCTCCCTCACCGGAAGTAAGGCGCATAGGGACCTCCGATCCCAGAGCGGGGGTCTGCAGGTATTCGGTCCGCAGATCGCTGGTTGGACTCTCGGTTGTTGAATCAGCGGCCTCTGAGCCTGCGGTCTCCGGACCTACGAGCATTGGAGCTTCGGTTGTTGGATCAGCAATCGGTGGACCTTCGGTCGGCGGACCTTCGGTCCACAGCGTCTCCGCTTCGGTACGGGCACGGTAGGCGACAAGCGGTTCAAGCCGGTTCTGTTGGACCAGTTCCCAAAGCCACCGGGAGTCGATACCGATGATGTCCGATGCAAAGCTTTTGCCGGTGACATCACCATCGGGGTCACTTCGATCTGAAGCGCCCAAAAGGTCCCGGATTTCGGTGTAAGGCCGGGTATCAAGCTTGATCCGTATCCCCGGATTCTTGTCCTCGAATTCCCGGACCAGCGCCTCCAGGGACCCGGTGTCCATCAAATCACCCTGCCACCATTGGGTAAAGACCAAGGTGCGGTTCCCGATTTCGATAAGGCCCGGTTTTGCGATCAGGGTAAGGATCAGGGCCACAGCCAGCACGGCCAGCCCCAGATACCACAGTACCCGGTCCATACGGGCTTGATTCAGTTTTACAAAGCGCACAGGAACCTCCAACTCGACTATTACCTTAATTTATGGTGTACGAACACTGGACCGCCGGTTTCACCAAACCTTTTCTGGCCCATTTTGATATTGAATCAGAAAATGCCTATAATGCCAATGTGCAAAGCAACATATTGCACAACGCCCTGACGCTGTCCCTGAAAAAGCCCAACTGCCTCGCCTGGGTGGAGAACCTCTGATGTTACAGCGATATGGTCCTTGATGCCAAGATCCGGCTCGCCCCTCACGGCGGGTATGCGGCGGCGGGCTTTATGTTCCGTACGATTGATGAGGGCATCTGCTATTGAACAGACCAACATCGATCCCCAAAGCCGGTTTCATCTGGCGGAAACCTTCGGCCGCTAGGAGTTTGTTACACTTTGTGCATTTTAATCGTTTTTAATACTACCATCCAAATAATTGTCTATATCATTATTATCTTCATCTGGTTCTTCATTTTTCGATAAATGATTTTTATATAAAACATTAAACAACTCTACAATTTGTCTTATATTATAAGTATTTAATATTTGATTTCTCATACTATTAGGATATGTTTCTTTTATAATAAATTTATCTTCAGAATTATTTACAATTATTATACCACAAATGTTTATATCAAATTTTTCTTCAAAGTCAATAAATTTAATTGTATATTCTATCAACCCATTAGAATTTTTTCTACGAATAGTTAAATTCTCTTTATTTATTATAAAAAATAATCCCTTGCTATATCCTTTTCAATGTCTAATAAAATCTTCTTAATATATATCTTTTTCTCTTCGAAATTAAATTGATCTATATTGTCTAGTGTCTTTAAAACATTTGCCTTGATCTCAGAACAAATTTCTTTCGCCGTATCAAATATTCCCATTTTTTTAGATACTTGTAATAAACTACTTTTTTGTACATGAACGAGAAAAAACAGATATTGATTTATGCTTATATCAAAATCATTCATTATATTTGTACCAACAAATTTCATTTTCTTACTTCTTTTTATAATTTTGTCAACAAATTTCAACCTAAATTTCGCCTAACGTGAAAGGTTTCTTGACGTTTTTGTTGCGCAATAAAGAAACACGTAGTGTTTCGCGCAACAAAAATGTGTGCGGAAAAATGCGTGGGAGCGAGGGCGTAGCCCGACCGACCTAGCATTTTGTAGCGCCAAGCCGCTACTGCGGCGAAGCAGAAACCGTGTGTTATGCGAAGTTTCGCCCCACACCACCCAGATTTACATTCTGCCATGGACGGCAGAATGTAAATGCCTGAATTCATTTATCATCTCAGCCTCATTTCCTTGTCTCTTTAATAATTCTATCATTTTTTCGTCAAATTTATCAATGACGTTAATTTTTAAATTTGTATTAGTTTTTATAAAATTAACTAGACTTAAAATTTCAACATAATTATGCTTGGCAATAGATTCATCTTGCCAAATTTCAATTACTTTTTCATTAGTTACTATATCAAACCTTCTAACAATTTTATAATTTATCGTGCGTGTTCCAGTTGATACTATTTCTGGGTATATACTTATATTTTCTATCATAGTCCACGGTATATATTTTTCGCTAAATCCGAACAACCTATTATAAAATATTCCAGTTTCATTTATTCTACAATAATTAAAAAACGCAACAATGCTCATAATTATTAAAAACAACATCTTTAAAACTATGGTTTTTAAATAGGTTTTTGTTTTTGGGTAAAAATTACTCATATCAAGGACCATAAAAATCAAATCAATTATTATACTTAAAGAAAAAAAAGCAAAGCCAAAAACAAATATATAATTGCTAAAGAGCGAAGCAATATAAACACTGTTATTAAAAAAATATTTATTTTGTAAGTAAATTATTAAATGGCTCAATTTAAATGAACAGATGACCATTACAAGAAATATTGCACAAACTAACAACAGCAATGGAATATCTTTCAATCTTATATTGTTTGTATTCATTTTCTATCTAGTCTTTATTCTATGGAGAATCTACTTTTATGTCAACCAGTTTTCAATCAGTTCCGCGGCACGGATGCCGCGCGCGACAAGAATTTATTGGGGCGAAATTTCGCATAACTCCCTGTATACGCGCCGCCCCCAGGTAACACACGGTCTCGGCATTATATTTACCCGGTGAGTAACGCCCACCGTCTTTAATTTGCCGAAAAGCCTCTTGCCCACATCCCAAGTGAAGAGTAGTCCATAATACGCGACAAGACGAGGCGGCCTGATGCCTTATTCGCATACAGCGGTTATTGTTGGGCCTATGCTGCTGTCTTATTAAACAACACGCTACAGACCGCAGACCTACGGTCTGAGTGGTCTGAACGGCCTGACGCGTACCTTTGCCGAGCGGGTGTAACGGACAGCCCTTACCCGAACAATCGGGCCGCAGACTGCAGACTGCAGTCTGCAGTCTGCAGTCTGCAGACCTACGGTCTGAACGGTCTGATTAGTCCGCGCTGTCAACGTATATCCTTACCGGCTGCTACTCCGACAGAATCCGCAGAATGTCGTCGGAATTGGCGGCCTTGAGGATCTCCGCCCGTTTTTCCGAGCTTTTGAAGAGCAGGCTGATTTCCGCGAGGAACTGCAAATGGGGGCCGGTTTTCTCCAGCGGGGAGAGGGTCATAATGAAAATCCGGCAGGGCTCGTGATCCAGGGAATCAAAATCAATCGGACTGTCTGAGATCCCGATACAGGCTACCAGATCTGTAATCGACGCGCTCTTGCCGTGGGGGATGGCGATACCGTGCTTCATGCCCGTAGACATTTTCTGTTCCCGTTCCATCACGGCTTCGTAAGCGGCCCCGCGATCTGCGATTTTCTTCGCGGACACCAGTACGTCCAGGAGCTCGTTTATGATCTCTTCCTTATTCGACCCTTTCAGGTGTAAATTAATAGTCTCTTTTGTTAATACTGTCTTAAGGTTCATACAGATCAGTTTAGAACTCATGCCCCGAAAAGTCAAGGATGTTGGGGCATGATCCGGAAAAATGGAGATACCTATGAAAAAAACTGATGAACTGAACGAAAAATTCATCCACATGACCCAGGCGCCGGTAGAACGGCTGGTTTGCGGCCTTGCGGTTCCTTCTATATTAATTATGCTGATTTCCGCCCTTTACAACCTGGCGGATACCTGGTTTGTGGGGAGGTTGGGAACCAGCGCGGTTGCCGCCGTGGGGGTGGTGTTTCCCCTGATGGCGGTGATTCAGGCTATGGGCTTCTTCTTCGGGCACGGGTCGGGGAACTCCATTTCCCGCCAGTTGGGAGCCCAGAACACCGAGGCCGCCGCCCGTATGGCCGCCACGGGCTTTTTTTCGGCCCTAATCGCCGGGGCGGTCTTTGGCGCGGCGGGGCTGGCGTTCCAGGACGGCCTTTCCCTCGCCCTGGGCTCCACCGGGACCATACTCCCCTACGCGCGGGAGTACATGCGCTTCATTCTGATAGGCGCTCCCTGGATGGCGGGGTCCCTGGTGCTGAACAACCAGCTCCGGTTTCAGGGGAGCGCCGTCTACGGCATGGTGGGGATGATTTCCGGCGCGGTACTGAATATCGCCCTGGACCCGCTGTTCATCTTCGTCCTTGATATGGGCGTGACCGGGGCATCACTTGCAACCTGCATCAGCCAGTTTATAGGCTGCGCCGTTCTGCTTTCAGGCTGTTCCCGGAAGGGTAATTTGGCTATCAATCCCAAAAACTTTGCCCCCAGCCGGAGCATCTACCGGGAGGTGGTCCGGGGCGGGCTGCCCTCCCTGTTACGGCAGGGGCTTGGCAGCGTGGCCGCCATTGTGACCAACCACTTCGCCGGTCTCTATGGGGATGCGGCCATTGCGGCGATTTCCATCACAAACCGGGTGGTAATGTTCGCCGGCTCCGCCCTGATCGGCTTCGGTCAGGGGTTCCAGCCGGTGTGCGGCTTCAATTACGGGGCAAAACGCTACGGCAGGGTGAAAAAAGCCTTCTGGTTCTGCGTAAAATCATCCTTTGTCGTGCTGATAGTGATTGCCGCCGCCGCCTTTATCTTTGCCCCCCAGGTTATCGCCCTGTTCCGCCGGGACGACCCGGAAGTTATCCGTATCGGCGCTCTGTCCCTGCGTTTTGCAGTGCCTCAGCTTCCCCGTTACCGGCTGGGTGGTCCTTTGCAACATGATGATGCAGACTATCGGCAAGCCCGTAGAAGCCAGTCTCCTCGCCATGTCCCGGCAGGGGCTCTTTCTTATCCCCCTGCTCTTTATTTTGGCCCCGCTGCAGGGGCTGTTCGGTATCCAGCTGTGTCAGCCTGTGGCGGATGCGGTGGCGTTTGTGTTCGCGATTCCGGTTGCGGGGAGGGGGTTGAGGGGGATGAAAGGTGCGGTTTGATAGAAATACATTGGCGGGCATATACGAGTGGCGCAGCGGGCGGCCCCCCGCCCGAGCCAAGGATGACAACAGCTTTACTCGAACCAGGCGCCGTTTTCGCTTTTTAAGATTGGCGTTGCTGGCTAAGACGCTTTAAGCTTTTTTGTGGGTTGTCATAATGTCTCGGGGAGGGGCCGTCCGCTGCACCGCCCGCCTTTGTCGGTTATATAGATTGTCATCAGTCTCTGGAGATAGGGAAGAAACTTTTTGGGGCGGCTTGAATGGTAATAAAGGCATTAAATCCTATTGCAGCCGCATATGGCGGCGCTTGAAAACTTGGCAATTCTAACGGAAATGCCCCACCCGTATCTTCCCCATCTTAAAGCAAGCAATTCATATATCCGACAACGGTGGGTGGGGTAGCGGACGGCCTGATGCCCGAACATACGACAACTTACAATAAACCTTAAGGCGTCTTAGCCGGTAAAACCAATCCCTCAGCGGGAAAAAGCGCCTCGTTCGAGTAAAGTTGTTGTTCGTCCGGGCGGGCAGCGGGTCGTCCGCTGCACCGCCCATATATGCCAGTAATGTAAGCTACTGAAAACCTGCGCCGGTTTGATTTTTTACCCCGGAAACGGTATAGTCATTTGCGGAACCATGTTTTGTATTAATCTTTGATTTGGAGGGCATCATGTCGGTGCATATTGCGGCTAAGGATGGTGAGATTGCTGAGGTTATTCTGCTTCCTGGGGACCCGTTGCGGGCCAGGTTTATTGCCGAAAATTTTTTGGAAAACGCGGTCCGGTATACTGAGGTACGGAATATGTTTGGGTATACCGGGACTTATAAGGGAAAGCGGGTGTCGGTGCAGGGTACGGGGATGGGCATCCCGTCAATTTCGATTTACGTGAACGAGCTGTTCCGGGAGTACGGGGTCAAGCGGGCCATTCGTGTCGGTACCGCCGGGTCCATCAGGGCGGACGTAAAGATACGGGACCTGGTGCTGGCTATGTCCGCTTCCACCGATTCCGGGGCCAATAAGCTTCGTTTCGACGATAAGAGTTTCGCCCCCACCGCCGCTTTCAGCCTGCTCAAGACCGCCTACGATGCCGCAACCGCCAGGGGCTGGAAACCGGTGGTGGGCTCCGTCGTTTCCTCGGACATGTTCTATACTGAAGACCCGGAGGAATGGCAACTCTGGGCCAGATACGGCTGTATCGCCCTGGAAATGGAATGCGCCGAACTTTACACCCTTGCCGCCAAATACGGCCGCGAAGCCCTGTCCATCCTGACCATATCCGATAGCCTTGTCACCCGCGAAGTGACCTCCGCCGAAGAACGGCAGACCGCCTTTACCGAGATGATGGAGGTTGCGTTGGAAACGGCCTTATCATAATGCCGTGCCGCTTGACCAATCTTCCACACTCTGATATACATAACAGATACACGAGGAGGACGCATGAGCGCCGCTATCAGATTGAAGAAATTCGGGACCAAAAAACGCCCCTATTACCGTATTGTGGTCATGGACAAACGGTCTGCCCGGAACGGGAAAACCATTGAGGAACTGGGGTTTTACCATCCCATCGACGCGGAGGAGCAGCAGATCAGCTTTGATGCCGACAAGATGCGGTCCTGGGTGCAGAATGGGGCCATTGTAAGCGATACGGTCCGTAGTATCCTCAATAGAAAGAATTTTTCCCTCTAAAATTCCGTGGCCTACGGTCCTGTGGACCATCGTCTGCGGCTTTGCTCCGATTTATCCCCTTGGGAACACCCCGGCAACGACCGCAGTATCCAGTAAGGGCTTTTTTGGCTAAAGGAGAACGTAATGGAAAAAGATCTGGTTGAATATATCGCAAAATCCCTGGTGGATGACCCTGCGGCGGTCAATGTGACCGTTGTTGAGGGTGAACAGTCCACGGTTTTGGAACTCCGGGTTGCCCCGGATGACATCGGCAAGGTGATCGGTAAGCACGGCCGCATCGCCAAGGCTATCAGGACGGTCCTGCAGGCGTCCGCCGCTAAATCCGGGGCCCATTCGGTTCTGGAAATCTTGGACTAACGTCCATTAGACTAACGTCCATTAGACTAACTTTTAGGAGTTGAGGCAGTTCTAAAATGAAAAACTGAAGAAGATAAACCACAGAGTACACGGAGAACACGGAGTTTTTGAATAAAAAATCTTCTCTTCTCTGTGTCCGCAGACCGAAGGTCTGACGTGCCCTCTGTGGTTAAAATTCTTAATTTTGGAACGGTACCTTGTAACTACTTATTAGGTGATATTTATCAGACTAATACTTATTAGATTGGTAAGTAGCAGGCTAAGGCCGGTATATCGTCCGCTATAATGAAAAAAACATGACGGAACAGTTTGTAGTAGGCCTTTTGGGGGCTCCCTTTGGGCTTAACGGTTTTATCAAGGTCCGCTCCCTTTCCGGGGAAAACGGGCATATTCTCAAACTTGATTCAATTTTGGTGCGTCAGGGCGGCCTGGTCAAAACCTGCGAGGTGGAAGAAACGGTTGAATCCGGCGCGGCATTACTTATCAAGTTTAAGGGAATCGATAGCCCGGAGGCCGCAAAGACCCTGAACGGCGCCGAACTGCTTGCCGGACGAGATCAGGCCGCCGCGCTGGGGCAAGACGAATACTACGTGGAGGACCTCCGGGGCATTGAGGTAGTGGCGGCCCCGGTTTCAGGCGAAGCCGCCGTCGAGGTCTTGGGTACGGTCACCGATATTCTTGAGGGTGGGGGAGGGGAACTTCTGGAAATGCGGCTCCCCGGCGGCGAATTGCGGCTGGTTCCGTTCAGGAAGGAATCTTTCGGGGCAATCAGTCTGGAACACCGGCGGATAGTGCTGTTGGCACGGTGGGTGCTGGAATGAAGTACACCGTCCTCTCCCTGTTCCCGGAGATTACTGACTCCTTCTTCGCCGCGTCCATCATGGCGAAAGCGGTGAGCCGGGGTATTGTGGAATACCGCTCGGTGAACATCCGGGACTATGCCCTGGACAAACACCACACCTGCGATGACGCCCCCTATGGCGGCGGCGCGGGTATGCTGATGCTCACCGAACCGCTGGGGCGGGCGTTAGAGGCGGTAGGG
>BNVD01000022.1 GCA_025997835.1 Spirochaetia bacterium | reverse complement strand
TGTGGGGGGGGGGGAGGAGGTGGGGGGGGGGGGGGTGGGGGGGGGGGGGGGGGGGGGGGGGAGGGGGGGGGGGGGGGGGGGGCGATACTACTACGAGGACAACATGCCCAAGCGCTTGCCCCCGGGTTCTTCATGAGAGAGACGGTACTTACACCGGTTTCAAAAATGGTCATTTTGCACCTTTTCATCATCCATCCCTGGCCATTGCTTAGCTAATGCGTTAGCTAACAAATCCATTATATCCCATACTTTTTTACTTGTCAAGAAAAATCAACCGATTTTTTCAATTTTTTTTTCATTTTCAACGTACGAGGCTAGGAGTTTGTTGCACTTCGCGCAATTCGATAGAAAAAATCGGCTTTCAAGCCGATTTTTACCCTGCAAACTCCGTGAGGAGCCCGTTAATAGCAGGTTTTTTGCGGCATCAAGCGCAAAAAACCTACAAGTGCAACAGGCTCCTAGTTAGGCCATACCCTACATATATCCAAATGCCGCCCGGATTACCACATTGTCTTCCAGCCAGAAATTCACCATCTGTTTGCCATCGGCGCTGAAATAGACGATGTGATTTTCCCCTTCCGCGCTTTCCACGTAGTCCGCCGGCGGGGTAAAACGGCTGAATATTTCCTCCGGCGTCAAACCGATGAACTGCCCCAGAACGTATGTATCGGTTGCCCTTTTGATGTCGATGAATTTTACCTGGTACGATATGGTATCGTCATCCTGATAGCCGGGCCAAAAGCCAACGATAATATCGTCATTTTCCACGGCCATGTAATGATCCGGGGCATTTTTGCCCATTTCTCTCGAATCGATTATGACTTCGCTGATGGCAAAATCTTCGCGGCCCCGGTAATCGTCAAGGTTTCCCGATATGCCGGCCAATAGTTCCTGTTTAAAAATGGGACTTTCGGCGGCTGCCGTACTTTGGCTGTCCGCGGCATTCACACCGTCCTTGCCCTCATCCTTGCTGCACGATACATTGCACAGAGCAAGCGCCACCATCATAAATAACACGGTTTTGTATTTCATCATTACCCCTTTACCGCTCCCACGGTTAAACCAGAAATAAAATAACGCTAAAAATACTGGCCATAAGCTGCGCCTGTGTCAAGGCATCGAAACAAAAAACGTACCAGGGGATTGCAAAGGCAGCCGGGCCTGAGTATGCTTCGTTATAGATCATATTTTAAAGATCACATTTTTTCGATTACATATATGGAGAATTCTTATGCTTATCCCAAAAGTAGACGGGCGAATCACCCAATACATCAATTATCTGGAAAATAATGCCTACCGGAAAATCGCGTCCCTGGACTTTGAACTGTTTGAAACCAAAGAGTTGTACCGTACACCCCCCGCCGACGCGGTCTGGAAAAAGATAGCGGCCCCCGCGCCCTGGGGCAGTGAGTGGAACTGCACCTGGTTCCGTTCGACCTTCACGGTCCCCCCGGCCCAACGGTCCGCAGATTCCGGGCGGCCGCTTTTTATCAGTGTGCTGCCTAATGCCGATTCGCTGGTGTTTCTTGACGGCAAGCCCTACGGCGCATTGAATTTGTTTCACAAAAAGCTGCGGATTAAGGCTGATGGCGGGGAGCACACCATTCATGTTGAAGCCTATGCGGGAAACCGTCACGGCGGCTGCGGCCCCTTCGAGGAAGCATCGATTGTGGTTACCCTGGGGAAGACCATTTCCAATTTTCCCAACACCTTTGACGGCGGCTCGGTTCTGGAGCGGCTCCCGGCGGTATATTCACTGTTCTACGATGTACGCACCCTGTACGAACTGACCAAACAGTTGGACAACAATTCCCTCCGCAAGGCGCGAATCTTGAAAGGGCTCTACGATGCGCTGATGGGCATCAGTCTTACTGCCACCGGCGACGAACTGGAAGCCCAGGCGGAGAAAGCGGCAAAACTCATCGCGCCGCTTCTGGCAAAAAAGAACAGCGATACTACGCCGCAGGTGCATCTTATCGGACACGCCCACATCGATCATGCCTGGCTTTGGCCGGTGGGGGAAACGACCCACAAGGCGGCCCGGACCTATATCAACATGATCCGGTTTATGGAAGAGTATCCTGAGTTCCGGTTTATTCAAACCCAGCCCGCCCAGCTTGAGGTGGTAAAAAACGAGTACCCCGATATTTTTGCCTCCGTAAAAAAAGCGTACCAAACCGGCGCATGGGAACCCAACGGCGGTATGTGGGTTGAGGCGGACTGCAACCTTCCCTCCGGCGAGTCCCTTATCCGGCAATTCCTTGTAGGGAAAGGATTTAACGAAGAACACCTGGGCTACGAAGCGGACACCCTCTGGCTTCCCGACGTGTTCGGATACGCGGCGGCGCTGCCGCAAATTTTAAAGGGCTGCCGCATCAAGTATTTTGTTACCAGCAAGTTGAGCTGGAACGACACCACCCGGTTCCCCTACGATACCTTTATCTGGCGGGGCATTGACGGTTCGGGGATCAAGACCCATCTTATTCCTTCAACCTATAACGGCCATGTAAACCCCGGCGAAATCGCGGAAATATGGAACGTGGTACAGCACAAGGAGATTCAATCCGCCGCGATACGATCCGTTGGTGAGGGGGACGGCGGCGGCGGTACCTTACGCTCGGACATTGAAATGGCCCGCCGTATGGGCGATCTTGAAGGCACACCAAAGACTGCGTGGAAAACCGCCACCCAGGCGCTGGATGATATTTTTAGTGATACTGAGGCAGAATGGCCGGAGTGGCGCGGCGAGCTCTACCTTGAACTGCACCGGGGAACCTACACAACCCAGTCGCGCACCAAATGTAACAACCGCCGCCTGGAATTCGCCCTGCGCCATGCGGAATGGATTGCCGCCCTGTCCGACCGTGATGCTACCGGTGTGCGGACGGATGCCACTGGTACTGCGGCCGCTACAGGTACTGTAGCGAAGTATCCCCATGACGAACTGCTTGCGATATGGAAACAGGTACTGCTCCACCAGTTCCACGACATTATTCCCGGTTCAGCCATTGGCCGGGTGTACGAAGAAGCGGAGGTCCTTCACAAAAAACTGCTGGATGAACTGGCCCTTATGACCGGAAAACTGCGCCGGAATATCCGTGTCAATACGGGCGCCGGTATTCTGGTGTTTAACGACCTGTCCTGGGAACGGAAGGACCCCCTCCCCTACCCGGCGGACACGTTCGGCAACGCCGGAGCATTGCAGGCCCGTGACGGGACGGTCTATCCGGTACAGCGATACAAGAACCTTGACGGCATTGAGACTGCGGTATGCGCACTAAAACTGCCGCCTTTGGGCTGGGCCGCGTTCAGCGCCGCCGCCGGAACCGGCAATCAGGCGGAACCGTTTAAGTACACGCCGGGCAGCCTCGAAACGCCCTTTTACCGGGTCCGGTTTGACAAGGCAGGCCGTATCATCAGTCTGTTCGATAAACTCAGGCAGCGGGAACAGGTCGCGGAAGGGGGCAGTTTCAACGCCCTTATCAGCGCGGAGGATGTACCGGTGTTCTGGGACGCCTGGGACATTGATTCGGACTGGGTAAAGAGCGCAAAAGAAGAAACAGCGTTACTGTCGTCCGAGATTGCCGCATCGGGGCCGGTATGCTTCCGGCTGCGCCAGACCTACCGCATCGGGTCGTCAACATTGATACAGGATGTGGTGTTCTATGCGGAGGAGCGGCGTATCGATTTTGATACACGGGTTACCTGGCAGGAACGGCACCGCCTTTTGAAGGTTGGCTTTGATACGGCCATCGATACCACGCAAGTGCGCTGCGAAGTGCAGTACGGCCATATCGTCCGCAACACTCACCGGAACCTGCCCCAGGACCGGGCCAAGTTTGAAATCTGCGCTCACAAGTGGATCTGTGTTGAAGAGCCGGAAGGGGGGATCGCCCTCCTTAACGACAGTAAATACGGCCACGATGTTTTGGGCGGCCGTATGCGCCTCTCCCTGCTGCGCTCCCCCATAGCCCCGGACCCGGAAGCGGATCAAGGTGAACACCGGTTTGTGTACGCGATTCTGCCTTTTGCGGGCAGCTTCAACACCGCAGGGGTGGTACGCGCCGGGTATGAGCTTAACGATGACGCAGAACTGGACGCTTCGGTAAAAGCGGGCACTCCGACGGGTGCGGCGAGTAGCGGCGCGGCGGACTATTCGCTGTGTTCTGTTGACGGCGACTCGGTTATCATCGAAAGCGTAAAGGCGCCGGAAGTCAGAAAAGGGAGTGCGCCTAAAGGGTTGGTGCTTCGGCTCTATGAAAGTCTGGGGGGCAGCACAAGAACGGTTCTGCGGTTTAATCAGGAACCGGCCGCCGTGCAGACCACGGATATGCTGGAAGGAAACGCACAAACCATACCGGTTACCGGGAAGGACATTACGCTGGAGTTTAAACCCTTCGAGATTAAGACACTGTTGGTAAGTTTCGCAAAGTAATAAAGGCAGAAAAAATGCATTTTTTCCCGGTATAGGAGTTTTTGGGCCGAAAACGGTGCCTGGCACCGGTGTACTGGACCATCCCCGCCCATCCGGCTAAAATAATCCCCATGACCGACTTCGTTCATCTCCACGTCCATACCGACTTTTCCCTCCTGGACGGCGCCGCCTCGGTAGAAAGCCTTGCCAACAAGGCGGCGTCCCTGGGGATGAAGCACCTGGCGATTACCGACCACGGCAACATGTTCGGGGTGTTGAAGTTCGCCGAGGCCTGCGAGGGCAGCAAGGATCATCCCCTGCACGAGGGAAGGGCGGCGGTACATCCCATCATCGGGTGTGAGTTTTACATGGCCCCCGGTTCACGGCATGACCGGAAGGGGGGGGAAAACAGTAACCATTCCTATCACCTGATCCTGCTGGCGGCTAACCGGGAAGGGTACCTCAATCTCCTCAAACTTTCTTCGTATTCATATACCGAAGGGTTCTACTATAAGCCCCGGATCGACAAAGAACTGCTGGAACAGTACCACGGCGGGCTTATCTGCCTTTCGGCCTGTATCGCCGGGGAAATTCCCAGTCTCATTCTTGACGGACAGGACAAGGCGGCGGAAGAACTGGCCATCTGGTTCCGGGACGTGATGGGGCCGGATAACTTCTATCTGGAACTCCAGGATCACGGCATTGCGGAGCAAAAAAAGGCGAACCGGGCGCTTATCGCTATGTCCAAGCGTCTCGGCATCCCGCTGGTGGCGACTAACGACATTCACTATCTGGAACGGGAAGACGCCGTAGTGCAGGACCTGCTCCTCTGCATCGGTACCCAGGCCAAACGGAACGATGTAAAGCGTATGCGCTTTGACGGGAAGGAATTCTACTTCAAGACCGGGGACGAAATGGCCGCCCTGTTCCCGGAATGCCCCGAAGCCATTAGCAATACGGTACTCATCGCCGAGCGTTGCAAGACCGAAATCCCCACGCCGGGGCCGCTGCTCCCGGATTTTAAAATTCCCGCCGGGCTGGAAGACAAGATCGGCGTCTACACGGACAAGGTGCTGGGCGCCCTAAAATCGCGTAAAGCCGTCACGAAGAAGGACGGTACCATCATCAAGCCTGCGGGGTTCTATACCGAAGACGAGATCCCCGGGGGACAGTACCTCTGGCACCTGACCTGGGAGGGTCTGGAAAAGCGCTACCCCGGCAGAATTGACGAGGTGCGGGAACGGGCGGAATACGAGCTTTCGGTGATCATCAGCATGGGGTTCCCCGGCTACTTCCTTATCGTGGCGGACTTTATCAACTGGGCCAAGGAGCACAGCATCCCCGTAGGCCCCGGACGGGGTTCCGGCGCGGGGTCCATCGTAGCTTACGCCCTGCGGATCACCAACAACGACCCCATCAAGTACAATCTGCTGTTTGAGCGTTTCCTCAACCCCGAACGTATCTCCATGCCCGACTTTGACGTGGACTTTGCCAACGAAGGGCGGCAGCAGGTTATCGACCATGTAACGGAAAAGTACGGCAAGGAAAAGGTGGGGCAGATTATCACCTTTGGAACCATGAAGGCCAGAGCCGCCATCAAAGACGTGGCACGGGCGCTGGACATCAGCCTTGATGAGTCCAACATGATTACCAAACTTATCCCGGAAGACCCCAAGATGACCCTGAAAAAGGCCTTTGAACAGGAAGGCCGGCTTCAGGAATTGGAACAGGACCCCCGCTATCAGGAACTTTTTGACATGGCCCGTAGGCTGGAGGGGAAAAACCGTAATTCCAGCATCCACGCATCGGGGGTGGTGATTGGCAAGACCGACCTGACCGACTATGTGCCCCTCTTTAAGGATAAAAATGACGCGGTGGCAAGCCAGTACACCATGGATGTGATCGAACCGCAGGGCCTGGTGAAGATGGACTTTTTGGGGCTTAAGACCCTGGACCTTATCGACCATTCGGTAAAACTCATCCGCCGGCGGGGCGGGGAATACGCAAACTTCGACATTGAAACCATAAGCGAAACCGGAACGCCGGAGTCGGACGCAGTCTTTACGATGCTGGGCGAAGGAAGAAGCTACGGCATTTTCCAGTTTGAATCCGAAGGGATGCAGAAGGTCCTTAAAGACGCCCAGCCTACCTGTATTGAAGACCTTATCGCCTTAAACGCCCTGTACCGGCCGGGGCCTATGGACAATATTCCCCAGTTCATCGCTTCCAAACACGGTCGTCAGGCGATTCAATACCCCGACCCCAGCCTGGAGGGGATACTGAAAGAGACCTACGGGGTCATTGTGTATCAGGAACAGGTTATGAAGGTGGCCCAGATCATTGCCGGGTACAGTCTGGGGCAGGCGGATCTGCTCCGCCGGGCTATGGGAAAGAAAAAGATGGAGGTCATGGTCAAGGAGAAGGAGAAGTTCATTGCCGGGGCCGCCGGGAGGGGTTTTTCCGCCGCGGACGCAGGCCGTATCTTTGAAATCCTTATCCCCTTTGCGGGCTACGGCTTTAACAAGAGCCATGCTACGGCGTATGCGGTGCTGGCCTATCAGACCGCCTACCTTAAGGCCAACTTCCCGGTGGAATTCATGGCCGCCAATATGTCCAACGAAATTTCCAGCGTGGATAAACTCCCCCTGTATATCGACGAGACCCGGCGTATGGGTATCGAGATCGATCCCCCGGACATCAACCGTTCAGGCCCGCTCTTTACGGTGGTGGACGGCCGTGTCGTCTACGGCTTTTTGGGGATTAAGGGTCTGGGGGACGCTTCGGCGGAGGAAATCGTCACTATCCGCCGGGAAGGGGGTCCCTACAAGGACCTTATCGATTTCCTGAACCGGGTGGACATCAAAACCGTGGGCAAGAAGGTGGTAGAACTGCTGATAAAAACCGGCGCGTTCGACGGCTGCTATAAAAACCGGGGCGTGTCCCGGTCTACCCTGGCGGGCAACCTGGAAAAGGCGGTGGAGTACGCCCAGAACATCAAGGACGAGAAAAAGTTCGGCCAAACCAGCCTCTTTGGGGATACCGGCGAGCAGGAATATCCCGATTTTGAATTCGAGCCCTTTCCCGACTGGGACCGGATGGAACGGCTTACCGTCGAAAAGGAACTTATCGGCTTTTACTTTTCCGGCCATCCCATGGACGACTATAAGGAAGAATGGGAACGGTTTGTCAAACTGGACCTTTCAAACGCGGAGAATGCCCTTGAGCGGGACTATACCCTCATCGGGATACTCTCCAGCCTGAAGCCCATAATTACCAAAAACGGCGGCAAGTCCATGGCCTTTGGGTCCCTTTCGGATTACCGGGGCGAAATAGACCTCGCCTTTTTTGAAAAGACCTGGGAACAGTGCCGGGACAAGGTTGCCGCAGGCGACTTTGTTGCCCTCAAGGGCAGGCTGGACAAGCAGCGGGGGAAGCCGAGCCTGCGGGTGGATTCGGTTCTCGATTCAATACGGATCAAAATAAAAGAAGACCTTTTGGAATACTGTTCCTCCGAGGGGGGGCCGCGCTCCACTGCGGAAAACCCAACAGCGGATCTGTTCCCCATGGATGAGTACCAGGAAGCCTGGGAACAGTTTGTTACGCTGAACCTTTCAAAGCCGGAACAGGGTACGGAAGGCAGCGAGTACACCCTGATCGGGGTGCTGACCCGCCTCCATCCCACCGTAACCAAAAAGGACAACAAGCCTATGGCGTTCGGTTCCCTTACGGATTACCGGGGCGAAATAGACCTCGTCTTTTTCCCACGGACCTGGGAAGTCTGCCGGGACAATGTTGAAGAGGACCACTGCATTGCCCTTAAGGGCAAGCTGGACAAGAGCCGGGACAAGTTGAGCTTCCAGGTAAGTTCGGTGCTAAACCTGGGAACGCTCCGGCGAAAGGCCGCAAAAAACGCGGCCCTTGCGGCTGAAGTTTCGGAAACAGCGGTAGCCTCCGTGCCGTCTGCGCAAACGGCGGCCTCACCCGCCGCGCAAACCGTCCTTCCTGTTGCCGAAGCCGCGCTTGCGGAAGTGCATATCCGCATCCACCCTGCGGCATCGGAACGGGAAGAAACCCTCTACCCCCTGCGGGACTACCTGAAAACCAATCCCGGCCCCTGCCCGGTGTACATCCACGTCCCCGTCTCCGGGGGTGAGGCGGTGATCAAGACCGCCGCCCAGATGGTTGCAGACCGCGCCTACCTGGACGCCCTGACCCTCTGCACCGGGGTCGCCGCCGTCTGGGCCGCCTAGTGTGCAGTCTAAGACAGATGACATAACAAGAATTTTTAACCGCAAAGTCAAATCGAACCTTCGGTTCGCAGTCAAATAAGGAAGGAAAAAGATGCTGATTTGTGATAGATTCTTACTTTTTCGACTTCTTTGACTTTGCGGTTTATACTCTTTATTATGCCTTCTGTATTTGACAGAACACTAGTAATCGTAAGGAGATACCATGCATACACTGATGACTGTTTTAGCGGGCGCCGCCAGTCTCTACATGATTCTGATCTTTATCCGCATCATGCTCACCTGGTTCAGCGGGGCGGACCACGGCAGACCGGCGGAGCTTTTGTGCAATATCACCGACCCCTACCTCAAGTGGTTCCGCCGCTTCTCCATCCTGCGGGTGGCCGCCCTGGACCTCTCCCCCATCGTCGCGCTGGCGATACTCTCGGTGGTGAACAACATCTTTATGACCCTGGCGCGGCACGGCTCCATCACGGTGGGCTCCATCCTTGGGTTGCTCCTGTCCGTGGTTTGGTCGGCGGCGTCCTTCCTTCTGGGCTTTTTCCTCATCATTCTGGTACTCCGCCTTATCGCCTACCTGACCCGCCGGAACGTATACGGCTCCTTCTGGCGCATCATCGATACCCTGGCCCGGCCCATCCTGTTCAGGATTAACCGGATCATCTTCGGGCAGCGGCTGGTGCGCTATCAGACGGGGCTTTTCGCGTCCATCGGGGCCCTGATCGCCCTGCGGGTAGGGCTGGGCTTCCTTGTACATATAGGGACCGGCTTTTTGACCCGGCTGCCGGTGTAACCGGTTAGGGTGATAACGGGGCTGCGGTGTTTCTGCGGGAACTTTCTGTATCAATAGACCACATAAAAGGCGCGGGCCCCGCCGCAATCAAGACCCTGGCCCGCACCGGCATCACCAGCGTGTCGGGCCTCCTCTGTTACTACCCCCGCGACTGGGAAGACCGGAGCGTCACCGTCCCCCTGCGGGATTTCCAGCACTATCCCGCAGTCTGCACCGTAGTCCGGGTGCTGGCCCACGACTGGTTCGGCTTTGGCCGGATGCGGACCCTCAAGGTCCACGTGGAAGACGATACCGCCAAGGCGACCCTGGTCTGTTTCAACCGCCCCTTTCTGGAAAAGCAGCTCACCGTAGGGGCCTACTTCCGGCTTTGGGGCAGATTCTACTATAAATACGGCGAGATTCAGTCCACCGCCTTTGAGGTTGAGCCCTATAAGGTCAACGCGCCATCGATTAACAAACCGTTGGATAACGGACCATCGGTTAACGAACCGTCGGTTCGCGAACCGTCGGTCCGCGGATTTGGACATATACTCCCCATATACCCCCTTACGGCGGGACTCACCCAGGGGCTGCTCCGCAAACTCGTTAAACACGCCCTTGCCCAATACGCCGCCCCCCTCCAGGACGAACTGCCCCAGGCCGTCATAGACCGGGACGGCCTCCTCTCCAAAGCCGAAGCCATCCGGGCCATCCACTTTCCCGCCTCTATGCCGGAACTGACTGCGGCCCGCAAAACCCTGATCTACGAGGAACTGTTCTATCTGGAAGTGATGGTAGGCAAGCGGGCGCTCGAACGGCGGGGACTGGTAAGCGGACAGGAAAGCAAAACGCTCAATAATAATGATAGTGATAAGGCCCTTATCAGTAACCGGCAGCCCAAGTCTGAAGCGAGCGGCGCCGGGCGCCTTACGCCCTCCTCCGTTTCGGTCCATCAGCCTGACCCCGAAGCCCTCTCTCCCTTACAGCAGCATCTTCTGGAACGGCTCCCCTTTTCGCTGACCCCGGGCCAGCTCTCGGCAACCGCCGACATCAACCGCGACATGGCGGCCATCAACGGTACCGCGCACGTGCCTATGGCACACGTGCCTATGGCGCACGTGCCTATGGCACGCCTACTCCAGGGCGATGTGGGCTCCGGCAAAACCCTGGTCTCTTTTTTGGCGGCCCTCCGCGCCGTGGAAGAACCGGCTCCCGGCGGCATACGGGGACAGGCGGCAATCATGGCCCCCACCGAGTTCCTGGCCCGGCAGCACGCGGAGAACGCCGCCGCCCTGCTGGAACCGTTGGGCATCAGACCGGCGTTTCTCACCGGGAACATCAGGGCCGCCGGAAGAAACCCGCTGCTTAAGGCATTGGCCGCCGGGGACATCGACATCGTGGTGGGAACCCACGCCCTGTTTTCCAAAGACGTGGCTTACCGGAATCTGCGGCTTGTGGTGGTGGATGAACAGCACCGCTTCGGCGTAACCCAGCGGCAGGCCATCATGGCCAAGGGCGATCACCCTGACTTATTGATGATGAGCGCCACCCCCATCCCCCGTACCCTGGCACTCACCGTCTTCGGCGACCTTGACGTATCGGTAATCCCCGATCTGCCGCCGGGCCGCAAGCCCATTACCACCCACCTTGCCAAAGAATCCAACGAGGACAAGGTATACGGCTTTGTAAAGAAGGAACTCGCCGCAGGCCGGCAAGCCTATTTCGTCTATCCCCTGATCGGCGGCGGCGATAGCGATGGGACCGATACCGCCCGCCGGGGATCGGGCAGCCTCAAGGACGCCGAATCCATGGCGGAACGATTGGCCCGGCAGGTATTCCCCCAGTACCCCGTGGCATTGGTTCATTCAAAACTTGATGAAGAAGACAAACGCCAAACCATGGACGCCTTTCGCCGGGGCGAAGTCAAGGTTCTGGTGGCAACCAGCGTAGTTGAAGTAGGGGTGGATGTGCCCAACGCCACCTGCATGGTAATTGAACACGCCGAACGCTTCGGCCTTTCCGCGCTGCACCAGCTTCGCGGCCGGGTCGGACGGGGGGCGCAGCAATCCTACTGTTTTTTGGTCTACTCCGACCCCGAAGGCCCAACCGGGGAAAAGATGGAGGACTGGCAAACCCGGCTCAAGGTGATGCTGGAAACCGGCGACGGCTTTGTCATCGCCGAAGAAGACCTCAAACTCCGGGGCCCCGGCCAAATCGCCGGTATCGAACAGTCGGGCTACCTCTCTCTGGGTATCGCCGACCCCATCCGGGACGCCGCCGACCTTGCCCGCGCCCGCACCGATGCCTTTGCCATGCTGGAAGCCGACCCCGGCCTCCTCCAGCCGGAACACCGCCGGGTAGCCGAAGTGTTAGAGCGGGCTTCGCCGTTTTCGCAGGTGGTGTTGTAGGGAAAGGTGCCCTGATACGGTTGGCGTTTTGGACATTTTGCCGGTATATTTGAGTCATGGAGGAAACGAACATGGGAACGGTGTATGCGGAAATCACGTTAAAGAACGCGGGTGATAAAATCAGAGTTGAATACGGCCTGCTTAAAGAGCCGGAAATGCGGGAAACTACCGTACAGGCCGTTGTGGATACCGGTGCGGGGACGCTTATTATCAGTGAAGCGGTCCAGAAAGAACTGGGACTGATGACTGTCGGCCTGCGTAACGCCAAGCTGGCTGATGGCAAAAGAGCGCCCTGCAAAATAGCCGATGCGGTAGAGGTACACTGGAAAGAACGATCCATGATCTGTCAGCCTTGGGTACTTCCCGGCATCGATGAAGTACTCCTCGGCGCAATACCTCTGGAAGACATGGACTTAATCGTGAACCCTGCGGAGCAGAAACTAGTCGGCGCCCACGGCGACGAAATTTTAGGGCTTATCTTGTAAATACCTGAGCCGGTTCCAAAATGAAAACTGAAGAAGATAAACCACAGAGTACACGGAGAACACGGAGTTTTTGGGTAAAAAATCTTTTCTCCTCCGTGTTCTCCGTGTCCTCTGTGGTTAAAATTCTTAATTTTGGAACTGGCTCACCTGGTATAATACGTCTCCGGCGGGCCGAAGAATGATGGCGAAAGCGGCGAAGGATGGTTGCCGCTGACCGGCGACACAAAGAGCCGGGGTATGTCTTCAACCGCGGCAACCGTGTAGTTGGGGATTTCCTTTACCAGTTGGCCCTGATACAGGGTACCGTTCACCGGGTCAAACACCTCGCGGGTTTCGGGATTACAGCGGAGTACGCCTGTATGCGGTTCCGTGCTAACCCGGTCGCTGAGTTTGGCCGTACCCGCGAGAATTTTTTGCAGGACCATGCCGTCATCAATCAGGTAAATCCGCAGGGTGTACAGACCCGGTGTTGCCGCGTGGTGACGGGACCAGCAAACCGAACCGTCCCTGACAGTAAGACTGCGCGTTCCCGTTTCAACGGCGAAGGGCCATGTCGCGCCCTGCCGGCTCTGCGCCGCGAAAACCGGCGACAGGGTGTTCACCGTCTGAATCCCGTCGCCGCCAAATGAGACGCCGTATTGCATCTTCGTGTAACGCATGGCATTGGTCCCCGTTGAGGGCGCCCACTGGGTAACAATGTCGATGTTGCCCGGCGTTTTAATGTAGACGTTATATTCCAGATACGGTGAATCCACGCCGGGCACACGGGGGGTGTCGGGAATGTTCGGCGTTACCTTCACCGATGACAATTCTCTGCCGTAACGGGGCAGAATAGCCCATTTTGCGCCGTCCGGCGACGGTATTGACGCGGCGTAGTGCATGGAAAGCATGGAAACATAGCCGTCCGTTTCGATGAACGTCCTTTCCGGCAGCGATGCCAGTAACGCGCGGTCGAACACACCGGCGGTAACATTGACCGTAACTTCGGAACCCGCGCCCTTTACGGTGATGGCGCCGTTGGCCTGCACGGTTCCAGCGGGAATCTTTTTCCAGTCTATGCTGACCTCCACCGGTGTTACTTGCTCAACCTTGCCGGAAGTCCGGCTGAGTTTGATCCAGGGATCGCTTGATCGCACAGTAAAGCTGAAAGGCGTCCGCTTTGTGTTGCCGATTTCGATATACCGGGTTTCGTTGCCGTAACTGGTAAAGGGGTGCAGATCCACTGCGCCGTCTGTCGCGGAGGCGCCGTCGGCTACGACGGACTGTGGCACGACAATCAGGCTGGAGCCTTCCGCCGCGCTTACCGTTTTCAGACAGGTAGGGTCGTCTTCGTCATCAGAAAAAGAGAACTGCACCACGGGATGGTTCCACCGGGTCATACCGATGTGGTAAATATTTTGATCGTTTTCTGCGTTAGTGAGGGCAGCGCTGGCATTAACCTTGCCGTCCACAACCGGCGTTTCGCCGGGGGGATTCACCGGAAAATAGCCGGTCCACTTGCCGTCCCGGAGGGTCTTCCAGTAACGCATTTCCTCGTTGTCAAATTCCAGGGCGTCCCGGGCAATTTGCGCGTAGGTGTTTGCAATGGGCATACCCAAGTCGGCGTATTTGCGGTTAAGGGCGATGTTCACCATCAGTTTAAGTATGTTCGCCGAAACCCGCGCCGGATAGAGCACCATTTCATAGTACGCGTCCTGCTGTTCAGGCCGGACTTTTTTTGCAAGCGCCTCCGCCCTGCGCCTGATGTCTTCACTTCTGCGCAGCATGGTACGAGCCTCGTCAAAACACGAAACACTAAAGGTGGTGGGGTATATCCATTCCGGTGGGCGGATTTTGTTCATATGCACATAGTCAAAGATGATCTCAGCCGCTTCGTCCGCTGCCGCTTTGCCAAACTCCCGCGCAGTGAATTGCCGGTAAAACTGTTCCGGCGTGTTCACATCGCGCCAGGCGTCAATGTCCCAAGCCAGATTCATCCAGTATTCCGTTGGAACCTCGTTGAATTTTAAATTCCCCACATTGGTTATCCAGAGGGACCGCACACCGTAATCGTATGCCTGCACCATCTGTTCCCGCATTTTTTCCAGGGGCATGGTATCCACAAAGCGGTCGGAGCGGGGCGGGCCGTTCATCTCAAAATGGTAATACATACCGAAGCCGCCTTTTCTGCCGCGTTCGTCTTTGCCCGGCAGGGTGCGGGTGTTGCCGTGAAAATCATCCGCCAATATGACGATGACATCATCGGGGACCATTTTATCAAAGCCGCCGTAATAGAAACGATCCACTTCGTTGTACAGCACCAGCGCCTGGGGCAGGGCCGTTGCGTCCCCGCCGCACTCACCGGCGATAATTTGACGCTGGGAGCGCACCACATCTGTCAGCAGATCGATCTGCGCTTTCATATCGCCGTTCGGGAGCGCGGCGGTATCTTCCTGTCCGCGCAGTCCCAGGGTAACAATCTGCTCAAAACCTTTCCGCTCGCGGATACCCGTTTTCCAATAGTCGGTTATTTCCTGCTGCGTGTTGATTCCTGTGTTGATGGGGTCACGCGCCGGGTCCGGGTCGGCAATGGTATCATAAAAACGCCACGCCAACCCGTTCTGTTTTTTGCCTTCGTTGGGGATAGCATCGCCGTACTTTTGCTCCGTAAGCCAGTTCCACTCCTTGTCCGGGCGGGACATAAACTCGTGATGGCTGGTCCCGATAACGACGCCCCACTCGTCGGCCAAAACCGGACTCTGCGGGTCGTCCGAGAAAAAGGCATTGTTCCACATGGCGGGCCAGAGCAAATTCCCCTTGAGCCGCAAAATAAAGTCAAACAGTTTGGTATAGTAGACGTGGTTGAATCCCGGCGAGGCTTTGGGGTTCTCAAGCTTCCCGGTGTCCCCCTTCAATAGATAAGACAGCCAAACTTGAGTCTGGCGCTCGTCGTTGATGAATATGCCCCGGTATTTCACCGACGGCTCCCCGCGTATCACCGTTGCTGAGGGAACCGTTACCGTGTCCCTGCGGAACGGGACGCTGTCGGCGAAAAAAGCCCAGGGCGACACGCCTATCATGTCAGATATACTGTAGATGCCGTAGATCGTTCCCCGCTTGTCACTACCGGCGATAACCAGCGCCTTTTTGACGCCCTTGACGGGATTTTCAACAACAGCGATGGTGTAAGCTTCCCATTTACCCGCGATTGGTGAAACATCAAGTTTCCCCTCGGCAACGAGCGAATCAATTACCGGGTTTCTGCCGATACTTCCGGCGATAACCGCGTTTGCGGACAAGCCCCCGGCGCTGTTCTGCAAGCGGGGCCGCCTGAGCGAAACCGATTCAATATCGCCGGCCAGGTTTTCCGCCGCATGGGTGATGCCCGGCCAATCGCCGGAATCCACATAGATGTCCACCGCACTCCGGCCTTTGACCAAATCAAAACCGGGGACCGTACCGGCGCAGGATGCCGTTGCTAAAATCGATGTTGCCAAAATAAAACCCTTTATCTGTGTATGCATACTATTTTTGATTATACCCCAAGTTTTCGTTTAAGGGAACTGATTCTCCACCCAAACATCTTCCAAGGTTAACGCGTTATCGCCCATTTGCATAAGCTCCTCTATGGTTTTCGGGTTGGCGTGTATCACGGCATAAAGATACGCCCGGACTATGGCCTCTTTTCTTAATGGTAGGGTATCGCGCAGGACTTTGTCCATACTCGCAGGGGAGCTTTTTCAAGCCGCCCTTTAAACGAGAAAGGCTGCCCCGTCAAACTGTCTATGACAGCACAGGACAGCCCTCTTTATGTGCGCTGATTTCGGAGTAGACTCCACCGTCAACCGGCAGCTTCTCAGAACGTGTAGCCGAAACGGATATTAAGCCATTTCATTTGCTCCTGCGGTCCCCATTTCGGGTGCGATGGATCATCGCGGTATTTGTATTCCATCCCGTAGTGGAATACAAAGGCGGTATAGGCGGAGCCAAAGTTTACCTGAACCTTGGGTTCAACATTCCAATACGAGAAGGGAGAATCCTCCACCACTTTGCCTTCCCCAAAATCCTGGGCAAACTGGAATGATGTACCGACATTCAGTAAGTTGCTGAAGAAGTTATAGTAAAAGCTCGGCCTTAGGTGCAGGATGCTCCGGTTTGAGATAACATCATAACCAACACGGAGCTGTGCGGTAAGATTCTCTGGCGCGTACTGAATATACAGCCAGTTGACAAAATTAATGGCTTCCTCTTCGGCGCTGATACCTGTGTAATTACCATTGGCCCAAATCTGAAAGCCCGGCAGGTATTTTGTCAATATACGTTCTTCCACCCGGTAGATCAGGGATGCTCCCTCATCAAGAGGGCGCAGCGTATCAATATCACTGTCCAGCCGGTACTCAAAGCGTACGCCAAAGTACTCATGATCATACCGGACTCCAAAAACCGTTTCGTTAAGATAGTCGGTTAATGTTGCTTCGGCCTGTTGTTCTGCATACTTATCAAATCCATTCAGTACAGCGCCCACATTAAGACCGGGTACAAATGACGGTTTATATTCAAAACGAACCCCCATTACCGTTTCCAGTTCTTTCCACATTTCAGGGCCGCCGGTTGACCAGGGAGACCCGCCGCCCAGCTTGCCGACTGAAAATTTGAATTGATCGTCGTAGAGATTGATATAACCAAAGGCATACGGCCAGTCGGGAGCCGGCTCGTTCATGCCGGTCTGCTCAATGCGAAACATAAAACCAAGATTGCCCTTGGTAAGATCCACATTCAGCCGGAAACGGCCCAACCCGCTGCCGGCATCATCGTTGTTGTGCATCTTGGAAGTTTGCGGCGTTTTTTCAGATGATGACTGACCATCCCTGAGTTTATCTTCCCAGTAAAAACCGGTTTTAACTTCTCCGGTGATATCTATCTCCTGGGCAATGATGCCCCACGATACAAGCGTCATCATACACAGCGTGGTAAAAAGTTTTCTCATACGTATTCCTCCTTAAAAAACATAGGGCTGTCCTGTGCTGTCATAGATGTCTAATGGCAGCACAGAACAGCCCCGCAGAAAATCTTTTTACCTGGTAAATCTGACCGAAAGGATTTCGTTATCAGACAGTGAGACTGCGGCCTGATTTCCGTCAGCACTCAGGGCCACGTTCTCCGTTTGGGCTTTTACGCTTGCGTTGGACCGCATAGCGACAGCGCTCGCCGCTCTAAAGCCTGCGGGCAGCTGTATCGTTACCGAGCCAAGGTTGACGCCGTTAGCGCCGCTGGGAGCCGTCGGAGTAAACATAACAAGGCTTATTGAATTGCCATCGGGGGACTCATAAGCCGTTATTTTGGCAGTAGTATCGTCCTGTCCGCCGTTGGTACCGCCCCAGACAGCAACATTAACGTTACTGCCGATGGTGAGCGCGCTACCTGTAGCGGTTGTGCCTGAAACGGCAACGTCAACCCTGTTTGTTTCCTTGGCAAACTTGGCATAGTGGGAAAGTCCGTAACCGCGGGGCAGAATCGCGTGATTGGTCGTACCATAATCACCGTCACCGATCATGCTGTAGAAACGTTTTGCATACCACCAGATAAAGGCGTTTTCGTTATTAAGCCGGATGGTAAAGTCAACCTCATTCATGAATTTCCACACATAGTTCCAGGTTGAATCATTGGGATAGCTGGTAGCGTTCCCGCCGTTGATATTGTGTTCTGTCATCCAGACTTCTTTGTTGTGTGTCTTGGCGAGTGTGTATTCTCCCCCGGAAGCGCCGTAAATATGCCGGCCAATAAGATCAATGGCAGCCCGTGAGGTTGCATCATTAAGCGCGGTATCGTTGATGTTGATATTGTTTGCCGTTTCTCCGTTCATGGTCTTCACCGAAGAAATAGCCTCGCCGCCGCCGTAGCCGGGTACACCATCGGTAAAATGGCCTTCCTGCACAAAGAAATTCTTCATTTCATCGGCGCTCCATTCACAACCGTCGTAGGTTGCGATAAAGTTCGGCTCGTTCTGGATGGAAATCGCGTAAATGGGAGCGCCCCGGTCGGACATCAGCTTGGCGTAGTTCTTCAGGTGCAGTGCATAGTCATGATAGAAATTAGTCTTTAGGGTTCCGCCGCCATTTATGGTATTGTTTGTTTTCCATGCCGCAAGTGGGCTCCAGGGGCTTGCCAGAATATAGCCCTTGTACCCATTGACCTTCTTGATAATATCGTACCAATCGGAATTATCATGATTGGGATAGGCGACATTTCCGATAATCTGGTCCTCCCATTCTTCCATACCGTAGGGATAAACCATCATCCGCAATATGTTATAACCCAGTCCGGTATCGGGGTTATACATAGTTTCTATGTCCCGCACACTGACATCCTGCCCCGGATCGGTGTTCCATGAACCCAACATCCCGCCAAAGCCCCGGACGTACTG
>BNVD01000021.1 GCA_025997835.1 Spirochaetia bacterium | reverse complement strand
GAGTCGGGGGAAAACCTTGACACGGCCTATATGTCGATTCGTGCGATGGACGGTCCCACCATTTCAGATGTGCTGCCCGTCAAATTTGCGGGAAAAGACACCTATATGGTGCAGATGCGGGTTCCGATACGGGATGAACTGCGGGGTAATACCGTTGTCGGTATGATTGGAGTCAACTACGATCTGGACACGGCCGGGGAGCTTGTCTCCGCCGCCAAAGCCTTAAAGGCAAGCTATGCGAACGGACGGGAAATCCTCTATGCCAATGACGGCACCATTGCGGCCCACTACGATCCAGTCATGGAAGGCAAGAATATTAACTCCCCCGAATCGGTGGCCATTTTGGGCCAGCAGGCGGTTAATGATACGCTTGAAACACTCCGTACCGGCGAGCCGAATGTCGGTGAAAATAACGGCCGGTTCTTCACCAGCTACCCCTTTCATGTGGGTAGTATAAAAACGGCATGGACGGTACTTGCCTCAGTACCCACCGCTGATGTTTTTGTCGCGGTAAACGAGATGACCACCTTCGCTATTATCATAGCGGTGATTTTGGCGCTTGTTTCGGCGGTTATCATCTTTTTTGTGGCCACCGCAATCGTTAAACCCATTATCAAGGTTGGAACTACCCTCAAGGATATTTCCGAAGGTGAAGGTGACCTGACGGTGACTATTGTTGAGCATGGTAATGACGAAATTGCGGACCTTGCCAAGTACTTCAACAAAACCCTGGAAAAAATCAGGACTCTGGTCATCACTATCAAGAATCAGGCGGTGGCCCTCTTTGATATCGGGAACGAGCTTGCCAGCAACATGACCGAGACCGCTGCGGCGATCAACCAGATCACCGCCAATATCCAGAGCATCAAGGGCCGGGTGATCAACCAGTCTGCATCGGTTACCGAGACCAACGCCACCATGGAACAGATCACCATCAACATTGACAGGCTCAACGGTCATGTGGAAAACCAGACTGCCAGCGTTGCCAAGTCTTCCAGCGCTATTGAGGAGATGATCGCCAATATCCAGTCGGTGACCACCACCTTGACCAAGAACGCCGCCAATGTCCAGGAACTGATGGAAGCCTCCGATGTAGGCCGCACGGGTTTGCAGGAAGTGTCCACCGATATTCAGGAAATTGCCCGTGAATCCGAAGGGTTGTTGGAAATTAACGCGGTAATGGAAAATATTGCCAGCCAGACCAATCTGTTGTCCATGAACGCCGCCATCGAAGCGGCCCACGCCGGGGAAGCGGGCAAGGGGTTCGCGGTTGTCGCCGACGAAATCCGCAAGCTCGCCGAAAGTTCCGGGGAGCAGAGCAAGACCATCAGCACGGTCCTCAAGAAAATCAAGGACAGTATCGACAAGATCACCAAATCCACCGATGCGGTACTCAACAAGTTTGAGGCCATCGACGGCGGGGTTAAAACCGTATCGGAGCAGTCGGAAAACATCCGCAACGCCATGGAAGAGCAGAGCGTGGGAAGCCAGCAGATTCTGGAAGTGATGAGCCAGCTCAACCAAATCACCCAAATGGTCAAGGGCGGCTCCATGGAAATGCTCGAAGGCAGCAAGGAAGTTATCTCCGAAGGGAAAAACTTGGAAATGGCTACCCAGGAAATCACCAACGGCATGAACGAAATGGCCACCGGTGCTGACCAGATCAACGTTGCCGTCAGCCGGGTCAACACCATCAGCGGGGACAACAAGGAAAACATCGATATTCTGGTTAAAGAAGTGTCAAAATTCAAGGTCGAGTGAGATATTGCGAAGCTACCTACGGACCGGAGGTCCGCAGGTAGCCAGCCAAACTCCTGGCCAGCTAACAGCTATGATGATAGCATAGCCCCCGGTTATATGACCGGAGGCTTTTTTATGGGGGAAATATACCGCAAAAATGGGGAATTTTCATTTTTTATTTGACATGAGTAGCTTTATTTTGTTATAGTTAAGTGTCTAACTGTTCGATAATATAATCGATAATATGATTAATGAGGTGTGAATCGTTGGCATCGGTACATGGATATAAGCGTTTTGAGAATAATCTGGTTCAAAAAAGCAAAAAAATTGCCATCTCTGCGGCTCGGGGACTTGTTTTGGCCTGTAAGGCTTTGGGCAGGGCTCTAACCCGGCAATATACCATCGTTCTGGTCCCCCATTCGGAAAAGAAGGTCTATAATTTCCATGTAAGTCTGCTGTCGTGTTGCTGTGTCTTGGCGATATTGGCTGGGATTGTGGGCACCTTTTTCTGGTACAGCGCGTCCTATACCGGAACCCGCGGGGCATTGGCCGCCAAAGATAACCGCCTCAAGGACACCCAGGCCAGTCTGGACCAGCTTAGAGATGAAATTTCCCGGCTTTTACGCCAGACCAAGGGCTTCCAGGCAACCCTCTCAAATACCTTTAACGAGTTAGGGGTTGATACCCCGGCCAGTAACAGCCTGAATCCCGCCGCTTCCGGGGATTTATCATCGTTTTTTGATATTAGGGAAACTGCCGAAGGATCACTCAAGGAAGTGGATGATATACGGAACCTGACGGAATATCTTTCCTCTGCCCAGGAACCGGTTAAGGAAATTGGCGCCCTTTTTGCTTCCCAAAGCGCCCTGTTGACGGAAATTCCCAATATATGGCCCATCAAAGGCGGCATAGGGCATGTTTCCATGTACTTTGGGCAGAACGAAAACCCCTTTACCGGTCAGTATTACATTCATAGGGGGGTAGACCTTTCCACCTACCGTTCCGGGGACCCCATTGTGGCGACTGCGGATGGGCAAATTGTCGCTCTCGATTATGACGCCGGGGGATTCGGCAATTATGTCATTATCAAACATAAACACGGCTTTTATACCCGCTATGGGCACATGCTGTCCTTCCGGGTAACCAAGGGGCAGCGGGTCCAGCAGGGTGAAGTGATCGGCTACATCGGTAATACCGGGCTTTCCACAGGCCCCCATGTGCATTACGAGGTCCATATCGGTTCGGATGTGGTTGACCCCTACAAGTACCTCAATGTCCGTGTCAGCAACGCCCGAACCGGCCGTTAATCGAGTTGGTATGTCTGGTAACAAGCGCAGGGATCTCTCAATCAACACGATTATTGGCCCCGGTACTTTCGTTACCGGAGAGGTTGAAGCCGGGGGATTCACCCGCGTAGACGGGAGCCTCCGGGGGGATTTAACCGCCAAGGGCCGGGTTGTTGTGGGGGAACGGGCCCGGATGAAGAGCAATATCAGCGGCACCGCCGTTACCATCGGCGGGGTAGTATCCGGCAATGTGCTGGCAAGCGAGCGGGTGATCATCCTGTCCACAGGAATTGTGCTGGGGGATATTATTACCCGGCGTATTCAGGCGGATGAGGGCTGTGTGGTCCATGGACAGATTACGGTCTGTCAAACCGACGAAAAATGGAATGGCGCCATCCATGATTACCGGGATGTCCAGGAAGTAAAGTCGGCGCTGACCGGTTTTTCCCTGAGGCTCGACCGAAGTTAAGACATGGCCGTAATTGACTTTCCCGATGGGAAAACGCCTTTCTTAAACCCCGCCGCCTATACCAATATTCAGGCCGAAACCAAAAAAGCCAAAGACCGTGCTTCCGTCCGCGAGACCAGGGGACCGAAATTCTCAAAGGTGCTGGACAGTACCGTTACTAGGGAGGCGCTAACTAAAGCTCCTGAAAGCTTCCCTCCATCGGAGGAAGCACTCCAGGGACTGCTGGACGATGTGCATAGCTCCGGGGATGCGCTCCGGGGCCGGCCCTTCCCCGATGAGATTATACGATATAAACAGGCGGTGCGAAATTTCCTTAACTATGTCGTAGAAAACGGCTATACTGTGGAGGAGCAAACCAGCGGCGGGAATATCCTTAAACGGAAGAAATACACCCTGGTGCAGGTGGTGGATCGTAAACTGGAACAATTAGCGGCGGGTATCATGGCGGGACAGACCAGCCAACTCGACCTCCTCTCCCGTATTGAGGAGATCGCTGGGCTTTTGGTAAATTTGTTGCAGTAGGTCTAAAAGCGGAGGAAACGATGGCTGATGAATATGATGATATGGACGAGGATATTGCCGCTCTGGAGGATAATCCGGCGGAGGAAGCGATCGAGGAGACCGCTATTATCGCGGAATCTGACGAAAATATCCTGGCTTTGGCTGCGGATACCCCGATATACCGGCTCCGGCTTCCCTACGCCAATGAAACTTTTCTGGCGATTTACCTGGGGGAGCTCCTCCATTGCGGAAGGAAGGTACTGGTGCCCACCAGGTACGGCAAGGATCTGGCCCAGATAATCGGCCCCGTACAGCGCAAGGGCTCCCAGGTGTTTTCAGAAGTCGTCAGAATAGAACGGCCGGCCTCAAGAGATGATCTGGAAAAGGCGGCCTATAATAAACATCAGGAAGAACACGCCTTTATCGTTTGTAAAGAAAAAATCGACTACTTCAAACTGGATATGAAGCTCGTATCGGTCCATTATTTACTGGAAGAACCAAAGATAATCTTCTTTTTTACCGCCGAAAACCGGGTAGACTTCCGGGACTTGGTCAAGGATCTGGTGGGTATCTTCAAAATGCGGATAGAGCTGCGCCAAATCGGCGTACGGGATGAAGCCAGGATAGTCGGCGGCCTGGGTGTCTGCGGCAGAGCCTATTGCTGCCACGCCGTATCGGACAAACTCAAGCCGGTGTCCATCAAAATGGCCAAGGACCAGAATCTATCCCTCAATTCCATGAAAATCTCCGGCCCCTGCGGGCGGCTCCTCTGCTGTCTGTCCTATGAGCATATCTTTTACAGTGAACAGCGGAAACTCATCCCCCAGGAGGGCAACAAGGTCAGCTACGAGAATACCCTGTGGAAGGTGATTGAGGTAAATGTGGTCTCCGGCACGGTGGTGATTTCCAACGAAGACGGCAGACAGCTGCATTTTCCGGCGGCGCAGTTTGAGAAGGTTGTGGGAAGGTGGCAGGTAAAGGCTCAGTAGATATGAAACAGAAACTGTTGACGCTTTTTCTTTTGACGTATATGGGCGCGGCGCTTTTTGCTCAGACGCCGCGATACCCCAGAGGGGCGATATTTGACGAGGCGGCGTATAGCCGGCTTCCCCAAAAGGCGCCGCTGGCGACCCGTTCCTATGAGGGGCTGCCAAGAGCGTTTTCCCTGAAAGCGTATGCTCCCCTACCCGGAGACCAGACCGAATACGGCACCTGCGTTGCCTGGGCTTCGGCGTATGCGGCACGGACTATTTCGGAGTCTTTTGCCTTGGGCAGGAAGAGTCAAAGCGAAACAACCCAAAGCGTTTTTTCCCCGGTCTACGTGTACCGGAATATCAGGCCCGATGATCCCGAATGCCAGCAGGGCGCCCAGATTTTCAGCGCCCTTGATTTGATGAAGGAACGCGGCGCGGTTAAAATGCTTGATGTTGAACGTACCGTTGATTTTCCCCGTGTGGATATTTCCCTGTACACGGACAGCAGGAAGTACCCCATCGCCGATTATGTCACCCTCTTTAACAAAGACGACCGTTACAAGCCGGGGCTGGTTACGCGCATCGTCAAGAAGAGTCTTTCCGAAGGCAAGCCGGTCATTATCGGTATGAACACACCGGAATCTTTTATGGAAGCCAAGGATCTTTGGCAGCCGGTTGAAAACCCCCAGCGGTTTTACGGCGGGCATGCCATGTGCGTGGTGGGTTATGACGATACCCGAGGCGGCGGCGCTTTCGAGATTATAAACAGTTGGGGCAGAAAATGGGGTAACGGTGGATTCATGTGGATACCCTATCAGGCCTTTGTGGATTATGTCATGGAAAGCTACGAGATGATCGAAAACCTGGCGGTCTACAGCGATACCGTAAAGTTCGCCGGTTCCGTGCGCCTTGAGATTACCAAAAACCCCGGCGAGACTGTCGGGCAGGGTGCGGCCGCCGGTCAGCCCAGAACGGCGCCGCTGGCTTTTACCGGCGGGGGCGTTTATAAAACATCCGAAGCCTTTGCTGAGGGTACTGAATTCCGTTTTGCGGCTGGCAGCGGCGAAAGCGCCTATGTCTACGCTCTGGCGGTATCGGAAGAGCGGGCGGGAATTTTTTCCCCGGTACATCAGCTATTTCCCCAGTCAGGCGAATCGGCGCTACTCAATTACCGCGACAGCACGGTTATTATCCCCGGTGAAAACAAAAGCCTCGTGTTGGACGGATCAAGCGGCATGGAGTATCTGATTTTGTTATACGCAAAGGAAGCCCTGAATGTGCGGAATATAACGCGACGTTTTGAAAGCGCCAAAGGAACCGTGAACGAGCGTCTTGCAACGGCGACAGAGGGCAGACTCCTGTCCGCAGGTCCGGCGCAGGACGCCCCGGCAGGCACGGCGGCGTTTGCCCTTGAGTCAAAGGACAGCAAGGCTATTGCGGCGCTGATTGTGGCGATAGAGCATAAATAGGGCACTTGAGGCAGTTTCAAAATTGCAATTTTGGAACTGCCTCACTTGTTACGCGCAACACGAAAACCCATGTTGTTGCCTGCGGTCTCAGGGAAGTCGCTTGAGCGGGCCGCGGAACGTAGCAGTTTGGCTGGCGATGCCCAGGAGCCGCCCCGGTTGACCCGGTGGGTTCCGGTTTCCGGCCCGGCGGAATCTGTTTCCCTTGCCGGTTCTCCGGTTCGCGGGGGCAGACCGTAATAATCCCAGCACCATTCCCAGACATTGCCGTGCATGTCGTAGAGCCCCCAGGCGTTGGGCGGGAACGATGCCGCCGGCATGGTGCGTTTGCGGAAGAGGCCTTTGTTTCCGTGATTATAGGGAAAGTTACCGTCGTAATTTGCCTGAGTTGTGGAAATTCTGTTGCCTGAGGAAAAAGGCGTCGCGGTACCTGAGCGGCAGGCGTATTCCCATTCGGCTTCGGTGGGAAGGCGGTAACCGTTGGAGCGGCGATCCCAATGCGCGGTTTCGCCGGTTATGCGATATGCCGGGGTGAGCCCTTCCTTGGCGGAGAGCCAGTTGCAGTATGCAAGGGCGTCAAACCAGCTTACGTTTACCACCGGGTGCCCATCGTCTTGAGCAAAACCGGGGCGCCGCCAGTCAGCATCGGCCCGGAACTTCCACTCGCCGCTTGCCTCGTTGTAGGCAAAGGCCCCGCCTGCCTGTTCCGCCGTGGTGCGGTAGGCGCTGTCCTGTACAAAGCGCCGGAATTCACCCACCGTAATTTCCCGTGTTGCCAGGTAAAACCCGCTGAGGGCTGCCTCGTGCCGGTATTCCTGAAATTCCACCCGATCCATCTCCATTGACGGACTGCCCATAGTGAATGTCCCGGCGGGGATTTCCGCCATTACCGGGGCAATCGGCCGTTCAGGCGGCACGATCAATTCCCCCCGCGCAGCCTGCCTTACCACGGGCGTCCCGGCTTGCGGGGTCGGCGTTCCCGCAGCAACTTGTACTGCAGAAGACGCCGCAAGGGAATAATACAAGTCGCTTACGATACTGCCGTTCTGATATGGACGTTGTTTACCGCCGGTCAGACGCATGGTCTCCCTAGTTACCAGGCCGGCCATCACCGGGAGTATCTCCCCGGAATCAAGGTACTTTAAAAACGCCTCGGTAAAGGGGCTGTTCCTGCCGCCGTCGCCGTCGGCGGCGACTGTTCCGGGCGCGGTGGAAAACATGATGAACAGATCCTGGGGCGGATGTTCCACGGTGAGAAAGCCACGGGTAAGCCCCCGGCTTCCACCGGAAATATTCTTGAAAGGATTGTCCCGGCAGGCATCAAGGATCACCACATTCAGTTTGTTTTTTGCCGTCTGTTCCAGCGAAATAAGGAGCCGCCCCAACGGATAGGAACCGTACATGATACCCGCCTCGTCATCGGCGTCAACATCCACGGGCAGCAGGTAATTTTCCCCCGCAACCTGGACCCCATGCCCGGCGTACCAGAAAAAGCCTTCATTGCTGCGGCCGGCCGAAAGCTGCCGTACCCATCCGCTTATTGCTCTGGTCATATCCGCCAGCCCCGCGTTAAGCTGCAGATCAACGGTGTAGCCCAGAGCGGAAAGTCCTGCGGCTATGTCGGCGGCGTCATTGGCGGTGTTCGGCAGCCGCTCCACATGCCGGTAATCGCTGTTCCCTATGACCAGCGCGTAACGGGGCGGTTGCTGTGCATCCTCGGCGGATAGGTTTGATACGGCGAACAAGAAGCAGAAATTGACCACAAAGATCACTCGAACTGCGAAGGTTCGATGCGGCTGCCTACGCTTCGCTTTTTCCACTAACTATTACTCCGCCGTTATGCTGATCGTGTAAGGCTGATTGGGACTGCTGTCGATACATTCCACTTTCAGGTAGTAGGTTCCGGCTTCAAGAGGCCGCGAGAGACGGGAATCCACATTGTCGCCGCCGTCATCGTCTTCGTCAATGGCATGTTGATCGGAATCAAAAAGTTCGATATAGGTGTCAAGCCGGTTTGAGGTGACACCCCTGGCACGTATCGTATAACGGCCCGCGCTTGCAATCTGAAACTTGACCCAGTCAGCGTCATCCTTTGAGTGAAAGGTATGCTGCTGCGGGGCGCCGATGCTTATATCTTTGGCCGTTTCAAAAGTGTCGTCGCTCTCATACTCATCAGGTTCGATTCGTACTTCCGCAACCAGGTACGCGCGAAAGCCGTAATTTCCGGTTTGGCTGTGGTAACCACGCACCTTGGCAATATAACGGCTGCCGGCGCGAACAGTCTGCCGTATCCGGGCGTTATTGCCCTCGGCGCCGTCATCGTTATCGGAGATTTTCCCCCCCGTATCGGCATCGTAGAGTTCCATGTAGGTGTCCATACTACCGGTAGTTTCAGCGGTCATGATTCCGTCTTTATCCGGCGTCAGCAGAAAAAAATCTTCGTCGCTTGAATTATGAATGGTACGGTTGACAACTGAACCGTCTTCACCGGCTGCCAGTTCCGCCGCCAGGGGATTCGCCATGCTATCGGCCTCATAGGCGTCTCTAACCACCGATGAAGAATTGCCGCCGCCTGACCTACCGCCGCCGGCAAGCAGTTCGGTAATGAACGGGTCCCGGTTAAAATCGGACTGGGTACTGCTGGCGATAGCCCTGTCCCGCGAACGGATGATCCTGGTATACACCCGGACCGTATTAACTATCTCCACAATTTCGCCGGAAATCGTCCAGTCGGCATCGGCGGCAGGACCGGAAAGCAAAGTCCATGAGCGGCTCGGAATTGCCGCCAGTTCCTGGACAAGCTGGGTATTCCAATACGAGCCAAGGGAAGGAATCCCGTCCTGAAAAGTGAACTGACTCACCGCGACTTTTTGCGCCCCTTCCGTAGTGAGCCGCTTGTTCAAATCCGCCGCAATAGTTTTAACAACACCGTCAAGCTGCGGCGCCGTAGTTTCGGCAGTCTGCGCGTATATGAGCGATACCGCGAAGAAAATGGTAAAAACTGATACTAACCGTTTCATGTACTACTATCCCCCTTTTGGCACATCGTACCATAAACACGTTACTATGACATGCGAAATTTGGTCAAGAACCCTGTGAAGGTGAGCAGTAGTTCTATAATAAAAATAATCCTTGAACTGACTGAAAAAGATAATGAAGCCATCCTTGGTCTGGCCAGGATATTTAAAAAACAAGCCGCAAAATCCCAGGAGACTATCGAGCTTAGCAATTTCGACATTACGACCCCAGGGGATTTGCCCTAATTTGGTAAGGACTTGTTGCAAAATTGTTTCTATAGACCAATACAAATACCATTGCCGGATCTATTTTAGATTGCGATGGGAAAAACCTTGTATATCCGGGAAATCATGTTGTAAATCGATGCTCATCTGCTGCAAGAAATTGTCGCCCCAAGCGGTTTGCTTCTGCTTTTCAACAATACTTGCACCTATATCCCATGTCCATATATACCCGAATTCCCCATAACTATTTCATTTACGAGGCAAAAGCCTTTTAAAAACATTCACCGGCGGCGGCACAAACCACGGCAGGAGTCCAGGCTGCTGCGGGACGGAGCTAAAATCCCGTTTTACTCAAAACTTGACAGCCCGCGGTTTTCCTGTACTTCATCGTGGGAGACAAGCATATACTTCCACGGCTTTTTAGCGATTGTTTTGTTGTACTCGCTTGCCAATTCACACCATTTTTTTGCGGCGTCTTTTTTTGCTGATACAACAGGGGACGCAAGTTCATTGGACGCTTTTGTTTCAATCATATAAATACAATCGTTTGTTTCGGCAACAAAATCGGGATTGTAGTCAAATATATTGCCGTCAAGGGTATATGATATTTGAAACTGTCCGTTTGCGGGACGAAACCAACGCAGGGTATCCCGTTCAATAATGACTGAAAAACGGCGCTCCGTATCTGAATCAAATTTTGTGGTTGGATACAGGCATTTTTCAAAACCATTAAAAATAATTTTACCGATTTTCTGTTTGTCAAAATCGGTACGTTTGTAATTCATATATTCGGCATTTTCGTTTGTTGTGAAAGATAACGGTTTTAGTTCCGTCCACCCCCTGGTGATCTTCGTGGCATATTCAACAGGTGTTTCTTTTTGTTTTTTAAGCAACTGCGAATGTATGATTTCAGCAATGTTTGATTGATAATACTGTATGACATTTTTTATATCGTTTTCATCTTTAAGATATGCGCGGATATGTTTTACCGCCTGTGAACTTAAATCATACAGCAATTCCGCAGTTTCTTCATACGAAACATCATCAAACAATATAAGAGATGAAACTAACATATCTTCAAAGGAGGCAGTATCATCATGGTGTTTTGCGAAACTGATTGTTTCCTGTTCGCCGGTGCGTAACCGCTGTACCAGTAAATCATTTTCAACTGGCCTGAAATTGATAGCGCTGCAATCAAGCGAAAAATTTGCAATTTTGCCTTGCGGGTTCTGCGCGTCAAGTTTTGGTACAAGGTGAATTTTTGGAATATCGATGGTATTTTTTACGAGTTCGGTTACCACCGTTTTTGCGACAATTTTACTTTCGATTGTTTTGCCAATAGGTTCAATAATGCCGGGAAGATCGCCTGAATTTTCCGCGTCATATATCGCTTCCGCTTCGCATACGATGCCATTAAAGGTGTCGTCCTCAAAAAGATATTCCGTTGACGGCAATTCTTCATGTTCGTTAATCACCTGATACACTATTTCCGCAAACTTTTGTTCTTGAGGCTTTTCAAAAAGCGGTTTGATTTTGTTTGTGTTGTCTGCGGCTAAATTGATCCGTGCGGCGATATTTGACTGCGTAACAATGGTTTTTGTTTTCTGTAAATCGGTTTTCGGATCGATTTCCATGGTGGAAATGTGAAAAGATGAATCGCTTCGCCGCGCTTCGTCAACAATTTCCTGAAAATGATCGTGGGATACGATACTCAAACGATCAAGCGCCGTGATACCCGTGCGTTTACCATAGGGCAGGCGCAGTCCGCGCCCGATTGACTGTTCGACAAGATTGCGCGCATTGGCGGCGCGTAACGGAATGATCGTATAAAGATTGGTAACGTCCCATCCCTCTTTGAGCATATTGACGTGTATCACAATTTCAGTCGGCTCATCGCATTTTTCAACCGCAAGCAGGCGTTCAATGTTTTCTTCTTTTTCTTCGCCTGTCTGCGCCGAATGAACCTGAATTACTTTACCTTTATAGGCGCCGTCGAAAAAATCATCGCTTTCAATTTTCGTTTGTATTGACTGCGCATGGGTTGTATCTTTTGCGATAATCAGCACAAAAGGTTTTACCAGTTTTTTACCGTTTTGACGCGAGTACGTTTCCAATTCAACTTTTGTATTTTCGTGCAGGCGTATACCGTCCTCAAGTTTGATGTCTTCCAATTGTTCAGCGGTGAAGGATGCGGGATTAAAATTTTTCTGCGTAACTACGCAGGGTTCTTTTACAAAACCGTCTTCCATTGCTTTGGCCAACGGATAATTGTAAATGATATTTTTAAAGAAACTGACGCCTTTAGCGCTTCCACCTTTGGCATTTTCCACGAAGGGCGTTGCCGTCAACTCAAAACCTAAAACGGGTTTAAGTTCGTTGATGGCTTTCTTCCCCGCAGATGCGCGGTAACGGTGCGATTCGTCCATAAGCAGACACAGGTCGTCCAGTTTTGAAAGGTACTCAAAATAGCTCTGCCCTATATACTCGGATAAGCGTTTAATGCGGGGCGATTTCCCCCCGCGCACTTCTGAATTGATTTTTGATACGTTAAAGATATTGATTACGATACTGCCGAACATATTATTATTTTGTAGAGCTTCGTGTTCATAATTGTCACCCGTAATGAGTAGCGGAGGGTTAACCGCAAAGGCATCTATGCCGGTAAAAACATATTTTGGGGTATTGGGAGTAAAATCGTCAATCAACTTTCTGTAAATCGTTAAGTTCGGCGCAAGTACAAAAAAATTATTGATATGCTTTTCAATATGCAGGTAACTGATAAACGCGCCCATCAGCCGGGTTTTCCCTACGCCCGTTGCGATTGCGAAACACAAGGACGGAAAATCATGTTCAAAACCGGTTACGGTTTTATATTCGCTTGATACTATTTTAAGGGCGTTATCCACATCTTCATCCTTTGAAAGATGCAGAATGTCACCTATGCGGGAAAGAATTGCGAGGCTGTCGTGCTGTGGTGGGCGTAAATTAAGGTGTGCACTGATGGTGTTGACGGTTTTGTTGGTCATTATAATTTCTGCCTTATTATTTCGTAATGGACAAATGGCGAATGCCGTTTGATGTAATCGAGATCACAATGCCCCTGAATATAATCAGTATAATGCCCGGCGCGCCAACGCCTATTGTTGGGGCTGTCTAATTCAAGCCGATCAATAGTATCTTTAGCGGCATCTTTTTGAGCTACTGCTAATGATGGGTTTGGAAATATTGCGCCATTTGCCAAATCTAAAAAGAATGTATCTGGTGCAAGTTTCATTGGATCAAGGACATCATCATAGGCCCATTTTTTTCGATTCGCGCCCAAACAGGAAAGCCGGTAATTACTCCACTCATACGCTTTTCCCGCATGTTGTGATTTAGCAATAAAGTGATCAGTTGATGCTGCACCAAGAACAAACGGAAAATATAGTGCAAGGTAAGCACAAACGCCGCCATATACATTCCAAATTTGCTCTGTATAATTCTGCCAATAGGGCGGTAAATCACCAGCTTTTGGCGGAGGACCATTGGGATTTATGCCATTTTTTGCCAGCCACGCAAGTCCGGGTTGGCGTACCTTTACGTCAAAATCCTGCGGCTCCGGCCGCAGCACAACTGGAATCATGCAAGCAGTCCTCTCTTTTGACAAATTGCACGCCATCTGAATAGAAAATCATCTTTCGGTCCCAAGGCTTTCAAAAGTTCATCGTATATTGCACCGACACTTGTACTATCGGCATTTCCATTTTGTAACAAGGTTGATGCCTTTTCAAGTAACTGCTCGCTCTCAATTGAACGGCTGCTCTTGAGATCAAAGGCTTCACTGGTCAGCCAATTTGCAGCATCCCCTTGTTTTTCAAAATCAAATTTTTGCAGGGTAACTATTGGATTTTTTAGCCTTGAGTTTTCTTTGCCTTGTTCAAAATTAAAATCGAACCACGCATCTTGTTCTGCGTCAAAAAGAGGTTCAACCGATGCCATGATAAGCGGGGAATGTGTTGTAGTGATAAGCTGCACTTTCACATCCGGTGATAATTTCTCCATAACAGAAAGCAGCGCTTTTATAATTTTCCGCTGCCAGCTTGGATGCAGATGTGATTCAATTTCGTCAATAAGAAAAGTTATCTGATTGACAACCGGCTTTCCTAATAATTTTGCCGCCTGAATATGTTCTTCCCAGGTCCAAACCAGAATATACGCAAGCGCGATAATTCTGCGCATAGCCGACGATGCGTGTACCACCGGTACATCCTGATTGTAAGACATACGAACTGTGGGTATATCACGCACATCATTGATGCTAATCCGTGTTAGTTCACCGGGTTCCAATAATTCTTCCGTTGATGGCGACAGTACTTTTAACACATCCTTAAAATGCTCAAAGGGCAATCCTTTTTCTTTTTGCCAGCTTGCCCAATCACGAATTAGACCGTTGCACATCCATGTGTTTTCTTTATTTATAAGTCCTTCCCAAACTTCGCTGGGACTGAATACATATTCGCATGATATGACACCTACACTCGCCAATGGTACAGACTGTAGATGTGAACGATATGGATCACAAACAGCGAAGCTGTCATCTGCCATAGCGTATATCACTAAATCACTCAGTTTATAATCATTAACATTTGACCAAGGCTGTATATTATTCTTATAATGCCTGATCTCATGCTGTATGTTTTTGTTATTTTCTACGAGTGTAAAGTCAATTTTCCCTTCCAGCCCACGATTGGGAATTGCTTCCTTGCCGATAATGAGTTTTTGATTTATTTCCGCCGCCCAACTGCCAGTCAAACATCTCCATACAATATCAAGCAAAAAACTTTTACCCAGTCCGTTGTCACCGGTAAACAGGTTGAGTCTTTTGCTAAAATCAAGTTCCATTTCCGTCATGGGACCAATGTTAGTTGTCTTTAAATGCTTTATCATTCTTCTTCCTCCTCAAACAATTCAACCTGCACTTTTTTTGCCATAGGCAGGTTTTCAATTTGTAAACTATAATCATCGTGACCCCACTCGCATTTTGAAAGCACGGTGTTTGGGATTTTTTTGATTTCAAGGTTTTTGTATCCGCCTGCGGTCTGTTTAAACGCGCTGCACATCACCAGCAGTTTTCGTTTTTTGCCTACTTCATCGGAAAGCAGGGCCAAATACTCATTGTTCAGCGTTTGTGTGGTAACGTAAATAAAACTGTTTTCGTTTGAATAGCCGTTATTCCAATAGTCGCTGTCGGACGGCGAGTATGTGAACCCTTCAAGTTTGCAAACCGCTTCGGCAAGCTGCGTGGCGTTGTATTGTTTGTTGATAATCCAATTGCCGAATTTGTCTTTTTCAAGCAGCGATGGCGCAAGGCGATAATAACGGAAACCGCCGCCGCCTTTCCAGTGTGCGCTTTCGGTAATGCCGCCGGGGTCGCCGCCGTCTATCACTTTTTTGAGGCGCGGTATGATGTGGGTGTGGCAATGTTCACCAAGTTCAATCATGATCCAGCGGCGGCCCATTTTGTGGGCAACCGCGCCGGTGGTACCGGAACCGGCGAAGGAGTCGAGGACGAGGTCGCCGGGATTGGTGGCTAACGTAAGGATACGTTCAATGAGACGCTCTGGTTTTGGGGTATCGAATGGTGTATCTGCACCAAACAACATATTTATTTCTTTTTTCGCTTCCTGATTATGTCCTACTTCATTGTTTGTCCACCAACTCCACGCATTTTGACCTTCTAATTCAGATAAATAAGTTTTCTTTCTAGGTACACCTTTGCCGTCTTTACCAAACCAGATATGTCCTGCCGTAATTTCTTCTTTCATTCTTTTTTCGGTGTAACGCCAACACAAACTATCAGGAAGTTTTATAACTCGTCCTGCTGGTGTCGTTAATACATAAAATTGATCTTTTGTTGCATGCCCAGCTTGTGCCGTACAATCTGTAGATGCCCACGGTCCTCTTGGATCATTATCTGGGTTTTTAAAATTACTTAATCTGTTCTGGTTGACTTCTAATTGATTAAAATCCTTATCAGTTCCCTCTGTTTTTGTATAAACCATAATAAAATCATGAGCATTTCCCAGACGTAATCTATTGTCAGGGGATGTGCGTTTTTGCCAAACCACATTGGCAACAAAATTATTTCTGCCAAATAATTCATCCATCATTATTTTTAAGTATGCTTGTTCGTTATCATCAATTGAAATCCATATTGAGCCATCACTTTTTAATAATCGGCGCAATAATTCAAGCCTGTCCCGCATTAGGCCAAGCCATATTGAATGTTCTATACCATCGTCGTAATGTTCAAATGCGCTTCCGGTATTATATGGCGGGTCTATGTAGATACATTTTACTTTTCCGGTAAATTCCTGTTCCAAGGCTTTTAATGCGAGTAAGTTGTCGCCGAAAATGAGGCGGTTGTCGAATACGTCCTTTTTGCCATGACGGGCGTTTGCGTGGTGCGATTTTTCGTCGTCGGCAATGAGTATGCGCGGTTCGAGGCGGGGGCGGGTTTCTTTGCCTATCCAGGTTAGTTCAAGGCGGGGGTTAGGGGGCATCATCTTATCCTGAAATATTTTTGTTATCAATCAATAAGGAAAGAACCCTTGGACGCGCCCCACGATGATATTTATATCCAAGAGCATGGCGTATTATTTCTGGGAAATAATATCCCTCTTTTGTTGAGCGAAGATAACCCTGGGTCTCTAACTGCTCTCGGTCATCACTATTAATAACGGTATTATCAAGAGGTAATGGCAACTCCTTCTTTTCCAATGGAATATTTTCCAGTTTCTTGAAGACGGGTTCTAAATTTTTCATCTCGGCGGTAATATCTTCAAGTTTTGCCTTTGAACACGGATCAATCGCGTTTCGAATATCACCGGGCAACAGGAAACGATCATGATAATAAGTATCTTTACTGCGATTAGCAGTTGCGTGCAATAAAAAACGGATAATATCCCGCGCCTGAAGCTGTCTGTTTAAATCAGAAAGGGCTGCTATGATCCACCTTGAAGAATATGCTTCATTCGATGATGCCTTTCCTAATTTTTGTCCCCAAAAAGGATTTAGATATTCAGATAAAGCATCATGGGTAAGCTTTGGTATTATATCTTTTTTCTCTGCATAATCAGAAAAATTAATCTGTGATAATATCCATATTACCAGTCGCAGGGCTTCATCCTGTGTCCATTTTAAAGTGTACGAAGCATATTGATCTCTAAATTGGGTATAGTTTATCTGTATAGAGCTTTGAATCATATCGCTACGGATAAAAACCAATATGCCAATATTTTTATAATTAGCAATAGAATTAATAAAATCTTGACATAAAACCCTTAAGGCGGTTTTACTGTTTTCTGAAGATATGGTTTGATTAAAAATATCTTCCAATCCATCAATTATAAAAATGATTCTTCGATCAAGGGTTGAAAGCATTAAATCAAGTTCAGCAAAGTTTTTAAACATATTATTTTGCGATAGGCTATCAAGGAAAATAGACTGCCATACAGTACCCCAGTCAGCTTGTTTTAGACTCATATTATCCTTGTACCTATTCAAGATACTTTCATTTTTATTCAAAATATCTGACGTTATCATGGTGTTTAAATTTTTGTTAATGGCATCAAAACATGCTGCAAAAAATGAGGAGAATTGGGTTCGATTGGTTGTCGCCAAAATGGGCACTATCAAAACATTAGGATGTTCAGGTGGTTCTTCGGACAAGACTGAACTAGTAAAGCGTTCCCAATAAACATTATTCAATAATTGTTTATAAATATATGTCTTCCCAGACCCTTTTGCTCCTATAATGACTAGTTTGGGAATATTATCCCCATAATCTTTAGCGAGATTTTCCAATGCTTCAGTAGCCATCATATTGACAATAGACGTTCCTTCTGCTGTTACTTCCTTTAAAACCAGATCATGTATATTTTGAATTATTCTGTCTCTGTCTTCAGAAGCAACAGACACATTCAATTCTCTTGAGTGTGAATTTGACACAGAAACAACCCGCTTTACCAAAATCTCGGACGCACGAGCAGTAGAAGTACCTGATAAAGCCTTACTTATTTGCTGTAAGCTTTCAAGATGTATCAATCCCGCATCATGCTCCGAATGAATTACAATATCACTTAATGTTTCATCATCGGGTTCACTAATTTCTTCTGTTTTATAAAAATCTTCTGGTATTTTTTGCCTCAAATCCTGCTTAATTTTTTCGATCTTTTCTTCATCAAATTCGCGAGGAGGGACCATTGTAAGCAAAATGGTTGGGCTGATAATTTCCTGTTTTTCCCTGGCTTCCAGAAGAATTGATTTTTGAGAAAGCGGTGATTTAAATATAGCATCCAGAATAAATTTTGTACCTTTTGTTGATTGCTGTGATGTGGATGTAACAAATATTCTTCTTACCCTCGGATCAAAGAGTATCGGAGCTGATAATTCACTTAAACCGGCCCTTAAGTCAATAATCACAGCGTCAATTTTTAATTGCTTTCCAAGTTCCGATAAAAATTCAGAAATGATAAAAACTCTTCCCGGCATTGATACAATATGTTCGGGATGGACAAAGTTATCCAACAATTGATAGTCAATTCGATATGCGGGCAGGAAATAATGCTCTTCCGTTGTATCTTTTGCAGGGACTTTTATTGTAGAAGTAGACATTGATTTAGCAACATTACGCACGATTTCGCGAAAAAGATTATCTCTCTCTGAATCATGAATAATTGATAGAATATCCAAATAGCTGATGCGTTTTTCCGCTGGAAAACCTTCAACCATTAAAGTCAGCCCTGGCGCTTCAATGTCGGCATCAATAACAAGGGTTTTATACTTTGTATTAAGTGTCAATTCTCTTACCAGTGATAACAGAGACAATGTCCTACCGACGCCGCCTTTATAAGAATGGAAAGCTATAACAGGAACCGGCAACGGCTCTAAGGCTGAGTTTAATGGATACGACTCACCTAAAAATGATTGCTTGAATAATGGCAAAGGAACCGGATTACGAATCGCATCATCTTCATTATGTTCAAATATTACCTGCATTTGCTTGTCTGTAATTTG
>BNVD01000020.1 GCA_025997835.1 Spirochaetia bacterium | reverse complement strand
CAGTGTGCCGAGTGGCCGGGCATCGGACAGGACAATCAGTTCAAACATAAGCATCAGCTTTGCCAATCCGAATGACCCAACCCTGACGCCGTCATCGGTTACGCTAAACAAGAGCCAAAAGCAGGCTGATACCATAACGGCAACTAATGTCGGCTCCGGTTATACATCATATCAATGGCAGATGGACAATGGACCAAAAACTTTCGGCGCCAGCACATATACCATCAACTCGGAGAACTTGTCCGTAGGGACCCATAGGCTTACGCTTATAGTTACCGGGTCCGGAAAGCCCCCGCTTTCACACTCAATTCAATTTAAGGTGGTAACCAATTGAAAACAGCAGCAATAAAACGCGGTATTTTGGTGTTTCTTGCGGCCCTGCTCTGCGCCGGGTGTAACTCCCCCTTTAAGCTTTCCGGTACCCCCCCGGTAAAGCCTGCGGCGTTGGCCCATGTTACCCTCATCATAACCGGTTTGAATGACCGTTCCCGGACCCTGTTTCCCGATACTCCGGTGTTTACCAGCGTTAGGTTAGAATTTGAGGGTACTGATGCGGGGGGGAGTCCCCTGTCGAAAGCTCCCATGGAAATCCTCCTGACGAACCCCAGTGTAATCCCCGATGTTGACTTTGAAAATGCGGGTAATTGGATAATTACCGCGTATGGCCGGATTCTTGTTGGTACAGAGCAAAAAGAAGTCGCCGAAGGCAGCACTACGGTAAACATTGTTGCCAACGAGGATATAACCGCTACAATTACCCTGACCAGTATCCCCCCCGATACTACGGAAAACGGGACCTTTGGATGGCAAATCAAGGTTCCCCAGACACTGCTCGTGGTCAATGCTTATTCCCTTACCCTTTCCGCTTTCGACAATGCCGCCAACATGCCCGTTAACCTTAGTGATGAGCCAATTCCCGGTTCCTATCCGGTTGTTGGTGGGAATATTGTCATCGAGGGTACCCAGCCTATCCCCGAAGGGTACTATTTCCTGCAGGCCTCCGTTGGTAATGCCGATCAACGGGCATACTACGTTGATGTTGTACACATTCATGCTCACCGGACGACCCGGTTTGAGCATACGGTTGCCTCAAGCGAGTTTGTCCCCATCCTTACCTTAAGCGGAACCGCGACGGTAAACGCCACCATAAACGGAGCCTCCTCCCCCTTTGTCGTTAATGGAATACGAGTCTATTCAACGGCTGACCCCGCCACCCCAATCGCCAATACTACCGTCAACGGCGCTGGTAACTGGGAAATGGTGATTAGCAAACGGACGGTGACTACGAGTATGGTTTTTACCGTAACCGGCACACTGCTGACCGGGGCCGCGGACGAACAGGAATTTGAAACAAAGTATACCCTCTCCCCGTCTGTGACTACGACTGATACTAATCTTTCAGGCATTGCGGTAATCTGTGCCCTGGACACCATAACCTTAGCCGGTGCTGTGAACCCCCAGGGATTATCCGAGGTGGGTACCTCAGATTGGGAGGTACGACCCTATACCAACCTCGCTGATAGGGCAAACTCATATATTGGAACGCTGGCAAGAACGAATAACGCGGGTAACTGGTCCATGCTTATTGAAAGATTTACCGGTACTATATATTTTGCCATACAAAAAGAGGTAGATCTAATCCGGTATGAACGGGTTGGTTTGCACCCAACATCCATATCTATCTTACAAGCCAGCTTACTGGATGTGGGTACTATCAACGGATGGTTTATTCCACCGTTGCAAATCAAAATCGCCGGCGACTTGCCGGGGTTGGATGTTCCGAAAACGCTGATCCCCTCCTCCATCGACAATAAACAATTTACCTACACGGTAACGGACCTGGCGTACAATACGTCGTATGCGGTTAATTTTTCGGATTATTTTACCCCGACCGCCATTACCAATAATAGTGCCACACGGGAATATGGGTTTACCGGTGTTGTGCCAAGGGCGTGTTCAATAGCTACGGATAATATCACTTTTAACGGCGATTCCACTCAGGTTACATTCACTTCCCGCGCGTATGTTGACCACTATAAAACCCTGAAGATTACCCTGGATTTTGACAATGATGATTATGTAACCTACGGTAAACCCCGCCTGACGATTGAAACCCGCCATGAAGTACCCATAAATGCCGACACCTTTAACATGGGCTCCCCCAGCACCGAGAAGGGCAGGTTTGGGGAAGACGGCCTAACCGGAACCTCGGACGAGGAACGACATCAGGTAATTCTGAACCGCAATTATTATATGATGCCCACCGAAGTAACCCAGGAGCTCTACCAGGAACTAATGCCCACCCCCTCATATACCGGCGGAACTAATTTTGCAGGTGCATCTAAACCGGTGGTGAATATAAGCTGGTTTGACGCGGTTGAATTTGCCAATAAACTCAGCGAGAGGGAAGGGCTCCCCCCGGTGTATACCATAACTGGAACCGGGGCCGCCAGAAGCGTTACCGTCAACTGGAATGCCGCCGGCTGGCGCCTCCCAACCGAAGCGGAATGGGAATACGCAGCCCGTGCCGACAGTACAGAACAATTTGCCATATTCTCTGGATACGATGGAACAACCCTCCGTGGCACCCAAGCAAATTACGACAGCTCAACTAGTGATGCCGGAGTTTTTGACTATAACCCCTATCCAGGGACAAGCCTCGGATATATCACGGTAGCGGATTCCTACATTGCTAATGACTGGGGTTTACAAAACATGCACGGCAATGTCTGGGAATACTGCTGGGACTGGCATGATGCGGATTACTACACCACCGGTGTCACCGATCCCACGGGACCCGGTGATGCCACCTCGGACCCGGAGATCAACAATACTAACTCTAAGCGGGTTATCCGCGGCGGCGGCTATGCCGACCCCGCTTGGCGCCTGCGCTCCGCCAAGCGGGGAAGCCTTTCGCCTCTGGCGGTCAACCGCAATGATGTGGGGTTCCGGCTGGTACGGTTGCAGAATTAGTAACGAAGAAGATTATTAACCACTAAGCCATTCAGGAGCCTCCCCCGCGCAAGCGGGTCCTTAGTGGTTATAAATTCTTCATTTCTATGCTATTTATCCCGTCTATCGAACATTTAGTGTACCACCTTGCCTTTCCTGATATACTCTTTCACCAAGGAGCCCCCGTGTTTCGCTATTGTCCATCCTGCGCATCGCCGAATATTCAATTTACGGAGAACAAACGCTTCGATTGCCCCGACTGCGGATTTGTGTATTACCACAATACCGCCGCCGCCACGGGGTGCATCATCAGTACCGGGGAGACCATCGTTCTGTTGGTTCGGGGCAAGGACCCCGCCAAAGGCAAGCTGGACCTGCCCGGCGGCTTTGTGGACCCTGCTGAGGGGGCGCTGGACGGACTGCGCCGGGAGTGCCGGGAAGAATTGGGCTGGGACCCGGAAACTGCCACGCCGGGGGCAAAATTTTCACTGTTTGCATCGTTCCCCAACGTCTATCCTTATAAGGGAATCCCCTACAACACCTGCGATATGTTTTTTACGATCACCGCGCCGGGCCTTACCGAAAAAGACCTGCACCTAGAGGCGGACGAAATAGCCGGGGTCCGCTTTATCCGGCCTGCGGACGTGAACCTTGATGACCTCGCCTTTGATTCCACCCGCCGGGCGGTGAAAGCGTATATAGAGTATCTTCACGTATAAGACTATACTGGGGCTAAGTCCTTTAGGACTAAAGTCCTTAATAAACATTCACCGGAGGCGGCTATGAGTACGGTTCAGGAAAAAGTCAAGGTTACGGAGCGGTTAATCGGAACGGTGGTCCCTCTGGGGGCCCTGCGGGGAGCGGGCAGCATCGGGGTTGGGGAGTTTCCCGATCTGGCGGAGTTTGCGGACCTGTGCGCCAAAGCCGGTGTCGGTCTGATTCAGCTTTTACCGGTGAATGATACGGGCTACCAGAGTTCGCCCTACTTTGCCCTCACGGTGTTTGCCCTGCACCCCCTGCATCTGCGCATTGGGGACCTGCCGGAGGCGAAAGCCTTTGCCGCGCAGATTAAAGCCTTGGGGGATAAGTTTGAGAAGGAGACGCGCTTCCCCTTTGAGCAGATACTACAGGCAAAAATCGCCCTGCTACGGGAGATATTCGCCGCGAACAAGGCGGCAATCGAGCAGAAAGCCGAAAAGGGCGGCAGTCTGGGCGTCTGGATCGAGGCGAATGCCTGGGTTAAGGAATATGCCGTGTACCGGCGGCTTAAAGAGACGAACGGAGAAAAAAGCTGGAAGGAATGGTCCGCGCATCAGAATGTTACGGCTAAAGAAATCGAAGCGTTCTGGAACGATAAAAAACTGCGGGACGATCACCTTTTCTGGGTATGGCTCCAGGAAGCCTTGGATGTCCAGTTCAGCAAGGCCGCCAAAGCGGTGGCCGATAAGGGCATACTCCTGGAGGGGGACCTCCCCATTCTGATCAACGAAGATTCCTGCGACGTATGGGCCCACCGGGACTACTTCAATCTGGAACTTTCCGCGGGCGCGCCCCCGGATATGTACAGCCCCGACGGTCAGCGCTGGGGCTTCCCCACCTACAATTGGGATGTATTGGCGAAAAACGACTACGACTGGTGGCGCAAGCGGCTCCGGGCGGCGGAAAAGTACTACGGTGCTTACCGTATCGATCACGTGCTGGGCTTCTTCCGTATCTGGGTTTCTTCCCAAAAGGACATTACCTCCGCGCTGGGCTGGTTCAGTCCCTACCTTCCCATCACGAAGAAGGACCTTAACGGCCTTGGGTTTGATGATGGCCGTATCCACTGGCTGTCCCTGCCCCATGTTCCCACCAGCGAACTTTGGGACGCGCTGCGGGCGAACTGGGGCGGTCCCTGCAATGACGGTGATATTGCCGTCGAGGCGGAACAGGTCTTTACGCAAGCCCTGAACCGTGTCGGCGGCGAGGAACTGTGGGTGTTTAAGGACACCATCACCGGGGAAAAAGACATTGCCGCGCTGGGTCTCCATCATGCGGCTCAAAACTACCTGTTCAAGGCGTGGCATAACCGGACCTTTATTGAATACGAACCGGGCCATTATGCCCCCAGTTGGTTCTACCGCGATTCCCGTGCCTACGCGACCCTTTCCGGGGCGGAGAAGGCCGATGTTCAAACGCTGGTGGAAAGGCGGAAAATGGATTCGGAAAAGGTATGGGAAAAGCAGGGGCAGCAGTTACTGACGGTGCTTTCCGAATCATCGTCCATGCTGCCCTGCGCCGAAGACCTAGGGGCGGTGCCCGATTGTGTGCCGCGGGTACTCACCCAATTGAACATTCTGGGGCTGCGGGTGGTCCGCTGGCACCGGGATTGGGCGGCCCAGGGCCAGCCCTATTATCCCTTTGAGGACTATCCCGAACTGAGCGTTTGCACCCCTGCGGTACACGACAGTTCCACCCTGCGGGAATGGTGGGAGCGGGAGGCGGATCAAAAGCAGTTCAGTGATTTTATCGGAGTACCGGTGCTGCCCAGAATTTACACCCCCGGCGCGGCAAAGATCATCCTCCACAAGATAGCCGCCGCCGCGTCGCGCTTCCGGGTATTCCAGATTCAGGACCTGCTGCACCTTTCCCCCAGGTGGTACGCCCAAGATGCCGCCGTCGAGCGGGTCAATGTGCCGGGGAGCCTTAACGAATTCAACTGGACCTACCGGCTCCCCGCGCCCATCGCGGAACTTGGGAAGGATGATGATTTTGTCGCGGGGGTCAAGGAACTTTCGGGCGTCAAGGCGGCGGCGAAAAAGAAAGATAAAAAATAATGCGGCGTATTCTTTATAGGACTCTACTTCCTTAATCATCAATCGTGGAGGAAACGACATGAATACTACCATTGCCTGTATCGGCAGCGGCAACATGGGAACGGCTCTGATGAAGGGCGCCGCGAAAATTGCCGGGGGCGGGAACATCGGCTTTACCAACAGGACCCCTGCCAAGGCGGAGGCCGCCGCCAGTGCGTTGGGAGCGCGGGTCTATGCTTCAAACATTGAGGCGGTAATGCACGCTGATTTTGTGTTTCTCGCGGTAAAGCCCCAGGTGTTGCAGGCAGTGCTGGAGGAGATCGCCCCGGTTGTGCGGGATCGGCTTGCAGCGGGGAAGCCTGTGGTGCTGGTCTCCATGGCGGCGGGGTGGTCTATCGGGAAGATTCAGGCAGTGTTGGGCGGAGCGCAGACGGGGAAAGCGGCGAGCGTACCGGCGGTCCGCGCACCCGTAATCCGTATCATGCCGAACACTCCATCGCTCATTGGGCAGGGGGTTATCGCTATGGCGGTGTCGCCGGAAGTGACGGCGGACAGGGCGGCGGAACTGGAAGCCATTCTTGGGGCAGCGGGGATTGTGGACCGGCTTGAGGAAATGTATCTGGATGCGGTTACCGGACTGTCCGGTTCGGGCCCGGCGTTTGTGTATCTGTTTATCGAGGCGCTGGCGGACGGCGGGGTCCGGGCGGGGCTGCCGCGGGACAAGGCCCTGCGCTACGCCGCCCAAACCGTGCTCGGTGCGGCGGCGATGGTTAAGGAAACCGGGAAACATCCGGGTGACCTCAAGGACATGGTGACTTCGCCGGGGGGGACCACCATTGCCGGAGTGGCCGCTCTGGAAAACGGCGCGTTCCGGGGTACGGTGATGAACGCAGTGGATGCGGCGGTAAGGCGCGGGAAGGAAATGGGATGATGCATAAGGATTATTTTATGAAAAAGATGCTGCTAATTGGCCTGATTGTTTTGCTGCTTGCCGCAGGATGTAAAGGCGGGACGCTTGAGACATTAGTGAAGGGGCCATACACGGTTACTGTAGCTCCCGCGGTTAATAACCGCATGGTCTTTATTCACCGTACCGAAAGTGAGGTAAAAAACATCTATCGAATTTGGTGCAAGGATAAGGATACGGTGGTTCCTGGGTTTATTATCCCTGAGTTTGATATAGAGAATAAAGACGTTACGATTAATGCCAGTAATTATTTCAGAATAAAAGAGGAATAACCGGGGGTACTGTTTTTTACGCTCCAAGAAACTCCCAAAAATCCTGCCATGTACCCTTATCATCCGCGTCCCGGATATCCACCGGCAGTGATGGTGTTACATCACCCTGAGAATCCCAGCGGCCATTGGGAACCCGCAGCGCAGCGATACTGTTTTCCCGGATCGCCCGCACATAGTCGTGAATGGTTTCCATCCTGTTGTCCAGATACACCCCGAACACCACATCACTCGCTATATCCCCAGCGTAATGAATGTCCGACCCTGCCGTAACCGGCAGCCCCAGCCGTTTCGCGTAGCGCAGCGCCAGTATATCAAAGGCTGGGGCGTTCCCCGCGTTGGCCGCCTCCACCGCGTCTACACATCCTGTGGACAGGTGTATCGTCCTGATATACGAAGCCGCCCGGAACGGGTGGGCCTGCACCACACAGCCTCCGGCGGCCCGCACTCCGTCAAACTGCGCCCGCCGGGACCACCGGGCCGCCTCAGGGTGCCGCAACAGCCACTCCTTATCAAGCCCGTAGATGAGGTAATCATCACCCTTAAAGGTTTCCTCCCAGCCGAAAAAAACATCCAGCCCTATCTTTGCGCCCTCATTCCGGGCGTCCTCATAGCCCCGGCAAAACTGATTAACCCATTCGGCCCAAGGCAGGTCCCGGTCAATGGCGCTGTTTCCGTTAAAAAAGTGATCCGTCACGATGACCCCGGTATACCCCAAGTCCCGGTATCGCTTGACATAGTCCCGTCCCGGCGAAACGGCGCAGGCGCTCCCCTGGACCGTGTGCAAATGTGTTTCGTATAAATAGCTCATACCATCAGTCTACACTATTTCTGCAGACAGTCAATCGACTTGTTCGACAACCCGGTTGGTTGTCTCACAAGTCTTGCAGTTTTTCAGGCTAAAGCCTGCAGACCGAAGGTCTGACAAAACTGCGTTTTTTAGCGGAAGTTGTTCGGAAACTGAAGTTTCCGAACAACTCTAATTTATTGCGCTACATATTCGGCGCCCCGTTTATCCAAAACGGTGAGTTCCGACAGGGCAAGATACAAATAGGCGCCGCCGCCTTCTTCGTAGGTCTGTAAAATGCCGACCGCCTCAACCCAGTCGTCAACGTTTGGGTAGGCTTTTACAGCCGCCGTTTCTTTATTCCAGGCAACTTCAAATCCGGCGTTTCCATCGCTACCGCAGCAGCCGGGACCGTAGCGAAGTACAAAACAATAGGGCGGCGCATTTTCATCGTATTGTTCCGCCTTAAAAAGTCCTTCAAGTTTGATTGTCTTTCCCAAATAGTCTTCCTGATTAAGATAGACATCATTTACCTGTGCGATAAACATCTTTTCCTTAATCTCGATGATTTTTTGTGGCCTTGACGCATTGACAAGACGCGCTTGGTCGGCAGGGGATTTTCCGGCGGTATCTGACACAAGAACAGATAGAGTGCCAGAATACGAGGGTTCCTCAAGTTGTGTTGCCTGTTTTCCCGATGCAATAACAGCTTGCTCTTTCTTTACTTTTTGGTAGCTTGCATATACAAGCACACAAGTGAAAGAAAAAAACACCAATGCTCCCAATAAACTCAATCCTGTTTTACTAAACTTCATTTGTTCCTCCTAAAGCGGTTCATACCATAATTGGCTCCCCAAAAAATCAGGAAGCAGAGAATATTCATCAATACAACGCTTGCACCGGTTGGCGTTGCGTGTATATACGAAATAATAATGCCGGTAAAAAAACAGAGTACCGAAAGAATTGCTGAACAAACGGTGACACTTTTAAATTTTTTGAGCAGCCGCATTGACGTGAGTGCGGGGAAAATGATAAGGCTGGAAATAAGCATTGCGCCCATCATACGCATACCCAACACGATAGTAATTGCGGTCAAAAAAGCGATAAGCATATTATAGACACCGGTTTTCACCCCTGTCGCTTTTGCAAATGTTTCGTCAAAGGTTATGGCGAATAATTTGTTATAGAACACGATAAAAAGCGTCAGAACAGTTACCGACAGGGCTATGCTCAAATGCACATCGGTCTTGCTCATGGCAAGGATACTGCCAAAAAGGTAATTGCATACATCGGTGTTCATTCCGGTTGTCTGCGAAATAATTACCACACCGACTGCCAATGAACTGGTAGAAATAAGCGCAATGGCGGCGTCTCCTTTTATTTTGCTGTTTTCGCTTAAACGCAGCAGTAGAAAAGCGGCGGCTATTACAACCGGTATCGAAACGGCAAGCGGCGCAACATTCAACGCGGTGGCAAGGGCAAGCGTCCCGAAACCGACATGAGAGAGTCCGTCTCCAATCATGGAATAGCGTTTTAACACCAGACTTACGCCGAGAAGGGCGGCGCAGACAGAAACAAGAGCGCCGACGATAAACGCCCTGACAATAAATGTGTATGAAAACATTTCCCCCAGGATGGCAATAAAATCAGAAACCATTCCCTTCCTCCTTTTCGGCGCCAAGAAACTGTTTTCCCATGGCTGAATTTAGGTATTCTTTGGAGCTGCCGAAGAAATACTGTCTGTTCTGTAAATGCAGTATCTTTGTTGCGTATTGCGCCGCAGCCTCAATATCGTGGGAAACCATAATTATGGTAATACCCATTGTTGTATTGATTTTCTGCAGCAAGGTATAGAGTTCCACCGTTGCCAAAGGATCAAGCCCGGCGGCTGGTTCATCGAGTACCAGCAGACTTTGCGTAGCACATAACGCGCGCGCTATAAGCACCCGCCGCTGCTGCCCTCCGGATAATTCACGAAACGTACGGTCCTTCAACTCTGGTATTCCAAGACAGTCCATAGTGTCCAGTGCCCGCCGCTTTTCTTTTGCGGAATAAAACGGGCGCAGCCCCATACCGCCTATGGCGCCGGAAAGGACTATTTCAAAGACACCGGCGGGGAAATCTTTTTTTGCGGCGGTCTGTTGGGAAAGATAGCCAATGGTATCCTTTTTTAAACCGTTACAAAACACTATTTCGCCCTGCAGTGGATTGAGCAGGCGCAGCATACCCTTGATGAGGGTACTTTTACCGGAACCGTTTTTTCCCACAATACAGAGGTAATCACCCGCCGTAACCGTAAAATCAAGTCCACCTGTTACGGCATACCCGTCATACCCGAAGGCGGCGTTTTGACAGGTGAGTATCGGACCCGCTGGATCCGCCGGACCTACTGTGTCTGCCGTGCCGGTGTCTTGAATAGTCATTTTATTGCAGTGCAATATCATTGCAGAGCCCTCCGTAAATTCTCAACATTCTGTCGCATAAGGTCTATGTATGTTGCGCCGTTTTCAAAATCCTTTTTTGAAATGTTATGGCAGGCATGAAGCAGTAATTTCTCCGCGCCGGTTTCTTCCGCGATAGTACCCGCCATTCGTTCATTGCCCAGTTCAATATAAAAAACGACGGGTATCTTTTCCGCTTTGATCTTGTCAATCAGAAAGGCCACGGTTCCCGCACTCGGTTCTGTTTCTGTGGAACAGCCGGGAAAAGCGGCAAAATAGGAAAGCCCATAGCGGTCCGCAAAATAGCGAAAGGGAAAGCGATCGCCAAACACAATGGTTTTTCGCTTTGCATTATTTACTACCGCCTGAAATTCGGCGTCCAGTTCGTCCAATTGCGCGATATAGTCATCTGCGTTTTGACGGTAGAAATCAGCGTTTGCGTTATCCGCACTACAAAGAGCGTCCGCAATGGAACGTACTATACGCACTGCGTTTTGGGGAGAAGTCCATACGTGCTCATCATAAGCAGCTTCTTCTTCCGTGTTGGCGGAATCTTCCGCCACTGCCTCCTCCTCCATGCCCTCCACAATTTCTTCTTCCACCACATCAACGGTATCCATAAGCGCAATAATGGTCATATTGCGGGTGTCCATGGATTCCAGAATTCTATTGACCCATTCATCGGATTCACCGCCTACATAGATAAAAATATCACTTTTTTGAATGGTGATAATATCTTTTGGTGTTGGTTCAAAGGAATGGCTCTCTGATGCAGGCGGCAAAAGCATTGAAAGATTTACCTTGTCTGCGAAAGGCTGCCGGCTTCCACCTGCAACCGCGCGGACAAAATCATACTGCGGGAAAATCGTTGCAGTTATGGTGATTTTTCCGTTTCCGCTTTGAACACGGTTGTTTTTCTTTTGTGTACAGCCAGAAACAAAAAACAGTGTAGCAATAACGCTTATGGTGAGTAAAAATACCCGTTTCATAAAATACTCCTCTCTATATGAAAATGTTGTTTTGAAGAAGAAACATCTTCCCTGTCAAAGATTAAAATTCAAGGAAATGTTTTTTGAAGCGTGCTTTCAGGAATTGTATTGTACTTTTAACTCAACGAGGGTTTGGGGGAGAACAGAAAAGCATAAACGGCTTTTGATAATGACAAAGATTTGCGGGACAAGACAGGCGGCAAGGGCGCCGTAAGTAAAATGCCCCAGCCCTTCAAGCAAATTTTGGGCGATTTCTATCTGTAGACAGACGGAACAATGCTCCCCAATACAGTCATGGTTAAGGTTGGCAAAGACGAAGCCCCCGGCAAAAACGGCGGAAAGAGCCAGACACGCCGTCAAAACGATGAGTGGAAGCCGCAGACTTCCACCGGGAAGCCTTTTTTGCAAAAACTTAACCATGTTTCATAGTATATACCAGAAAAATATTTTATGCAAGGGGTTGTTTTTAGTATAGGCTCGTGTATACTACTCACCATTGTGAACACCATCCTAACCGTCATCAACCGGGAACTCGCAAACCAGCACGTCCGCTTCGTGTTTCCCTCCCAGGCGGCATCCTCCGCCTGGGCGCAGAAGATATGCGGTCTTACGGGGACACGTTCTATCGCACTGAACCGGTTCCTCGCCTGGGACCGGTTTAAGGAAGCGATTATCCGGGCGGAGGTGCAGGATGCGGACTTACCAGTCCGAAAAGAGCCTGTGTCCGCCGTAATCCGCCAACTTTTCGCAGAGGCGCTAATCCGCAAAAATGCCGAGGCCGCCCGTAGCGGTACTGCCGCCTATAGCAATACTACTGTCCGGGATCGTCCCCCCGCTGCGCTTTCGGCTTTTACTCCTGAGTTTGACTTTGACGGACCCCAAGCCATGCTGCCGGACACACCACCCGGTGATATGCCTACGCTCCCCTTCCGCGCCCTCATCCCCCCGGCCTTCGCCGAGGATGGGGCGGTGTTCGCCTCCAGAATTGCGGGCATACTCCCATCACTCAAACTGTTGAAAACACGGCAGGAGGCATCCGTTGGGGAGGCTGATGATGAGGACCGGGACTTTGCGGTACTTGAGCGGGAATATACGGCATTTCTGGACCGCCACGGGCTGTTTGAACCCTCCTGGGAGCGGCCACCCCTGCGGGACCGGGAACACGATTACTACCTTTTTTATCCCGAAGCGATGGAAGACTTTACCGAATACGAAGGGGTTCTCCGCGCCGAACCGAACATTCACCTTGTCACGCTGGAAGACCGGCGTGAGAAAACCGCTACGCCGCAGATTCTCTACCGATATTCATCATCCCGGCAGGAGATCCGTGCTGCGGCGCTGGAGATTCAGAGGCTGCATGAAGAGGAGGGTGTCCCCTACGAGGATATGGCGATCAGTGTACCGGGTCTTGAGGAGATTGAGCCTTATTTACTGCGCGAATTATCCCTCCGCAACATTCCCGCCCGCCGCCGGTCTGGCCGTCCTCTGGCCGAATACGGCACAGGAAAACTGTTCTCCCTTGTCAGCGCCTGTACGGCGAGTCATTTTTCATTCTCTGCGGTAAAATCACTGCTGCTTGATGAGCGTCTGCCCTGGCGCAGAGCTGAGTTAAACAAACAGTTAATCGATTTTGGCGTAAAGAACAACTGTGTGTCCGCCTACCGCGACAAGAACCGCACGGTGGACATTTGGCTTGAGGCGTTCCGGGGAGCGCCGAGGGAGGAACGGCTTAAGCAGTATTACGAGGGCCTGAAAACCGACCTTACCGCCATGACAAATGCCCGCAAGTTTATCGATATACGAAACCACTACTTCGCGTTCCGGGGGCGGGTCTGGGAAAAGTCCGATGACGGGACGCCGGGCACGAAGGACAGTAACCCCAACAGTAAAACTGTTGACACCGCTCTGCCGGGTTTTCTCTCCCGTGATAACTGCTCCGACGAAGGGGACGCGGTACTCGCACGGTGCGTAGAAGAACTGTCGGCCCTGATTCAACTTGAGGAAGACTACCCCGATCTGATTCCTGCGTCTCCCTTTACCTTTTTCCTTTCCATACTGAAAGAAAAGCAATACGTTACCCAACAGCAAAATCAGGGGGTCAACATCTTCCCCTACCGGGTGGCTGCCGCTTCTCCCTTTACCTGCCATTTCGTGCTGAACGCCGCACAAGACAGCGCAACGGTTTTGTACCGCCCCCTCAAATTTCTGCGGCAGGATAAACGCAGCAGGCTTGGTGTTACCGACACCGATGCTTCCCCGGTGTTTTTCCGGCTGTATCAACTTGACCACTACGGGGACTTTAAGCCCACACTCAGGATTAGTTCCGCGGAGCAAACCTTTTCCGGGTGGGCCATACCCCACAGCTTTTTCTCCGGCGCCGCCCGGACCGAAGGTCCGATGGGTAGCGGCCAAACCATGCCGGCACCGCCCATGCCGCCTGATCCCTTTACCGGGGAACGGCTCTGGTGGGCGGCGGGGGCCGCCGCACAGGAACAGTCCGCCAAGCCTGCCGGAACAGAAATTCGTGGCTATCCTCAAAACAATGCGTTTCCCGCCCTGCTCTACCCGGTACAAAAGCTTGGCTTTACCAATTGGCAGCAGGGTCTCTGTCACCCAACAGAAACGCTCTCCGCCGGAACCGCCTATTCTTTTCTGCACAGCCCCTTTGCGTCCGAAACCGCAATCGCACAATTACTGCGCAACATGATTGGGGAAAGACATCAAACCGGCGTGGATGGTAAAAGCGGCGCACAACTCAGGGTGTCCGCCACGCAGGACCTCAATGTTTTCTACCGCTGTCCTGCGGAATGGCTGTACAAAAGAGTATTCTATCTGACAAATCTTGATTTGGAAGCAAAACTGCTGGACGATACTTCTTTGGGGCTGCTCTATCACCGCATACTAAAGGACCTTTTTACGCGAATACGGGCAGAAGACGGCGTGTTTAGGGCGGAACGGCTGGAAACCTACGGCTCATGGATACGGGAAATTACCGAAGCCGACGCGCAAAGCCATCCCGCTTTTCAGGGGCCGCTGGCGGTACCGCTGGTCGTGTCCCAGGCGAAAGCTATCACCCAACGCCTTATGGGGTTACTCGAAACCGAAGCCCGCTACTTTTCAGGTTACACCGTGGCGGATCTGGAATCGGCCTTCAACACGGTTCATGCCGATTGTTACCTTAACGGTATCATCGACAGAGTTTCTGTCACCGCAGACGATGCGCCGGTGATCATCGATTACAAGACCGGCGCAACCCCGACAAAAAAAGCCAGCTCCAACACCGAAGACGCGCCCCTTGAAGATTTTCAGATGCCCATGTATATCAGGCTCTACGAAGAAAAAAACAACGTTACTGTCGGCGGGGCGTATTTCATCAGCATTAACAAACAGGATATTACCGCCGTTATTGGTTCTCCGGGACGGAAGAAGGGCTTTAGCCGGGAGGAGTATCAGACAACCCTGGACGCTTTCGACTTCTATGTGGAACACTTCCGGGATTCGGTAGAAACACTGAACTTTGCGCCCCCGGAAATCAATTTTACTGCGTGTATGGGCTGTGACTACCGTACTATTTGTCGCACCACCTACGCATTGAATGAGGGCAATCATGGGAATTGAGGCAATACTCGCAGGACTGGACGCGGAACAGCGAAAGGCGGCGACAGCGGAGTTTAACGCCGTGGTAACCGCCGGGGCGGGTTCCGGCAAGACCAAGGTGCTGGCCGCCCGGTACGCATGGCTTGTGATGGAAAAGGACTACAAGGCAGACGAAATCCTCACCCTCACCTTTACCAACAAAGCGGTGAGTGAAATGTACAGCCGCATCTACGGCCTCCTCGCCGAACAGCAAGACAACGGGCGGGCGCGGCAGGCGATAGCGGAATTCCACAAGGCCCACATCATGACCCTGGACTCTTTCTGTTCCGGCATTGCCCGCACCGCCGCGCCCCGCTACGGCATCAGCCCCGATTTTGTCAGCGATAATCCGGCGGTCCGGGAACTCGCCGTCGACGCCGCCCTGCCCTTCGTGCTGGCCCACCGGGACAACCCGGCTCTGCAGACCCTTATGGCGGACCGGAAGATCAGAACCGTAGCAGAAGAACTGTTCGCCGAAACGGTGTTACAGTACAGCCCCATCAGCAGTCCCCTGGATTTTAACGCCTTTATTGAAAAACAAAACGCAGAAATACTGCGTCAATGGAAATTGAAAACAGAAGAAACGCAAAGCCTTGTTGGTGTTATCGCCCATGAGCTTGGGCAGATCGTCAAAACATCGGGGGTCCTCTACACTAATCTGAAAAACTGTTTCGCCAATCCCGTACCGGCAGCCCCGGATATTGCACCATTACTGCATAACGATAGTAATGACCGTAACGTCGTATCCCTGCGTGAACAGATAAGCGGCTATTTTGCGTGGCTCAACGAATTGAAATCCGTCAGCCTCGCGGGCAGACACGCCGCCGAGTTTACCATCATCAAGGAAAACCTGAAGGAACTAAAGAACCGTCTCTATGGCGAGCTGGAATCCATCGCCAATATTGCCCTGCAAAGCGATATTACTGCGGCGGTGTTTCCTCTGGTAGAAGAATTTCAACACCAGTTTAACCGGCAGAAGCGGGAAGCGGGGCTGCTTACCTTCAACGACATTGCCCATCTCTCGGTTGATGCCCTGACCCAATACCCGGACATCCGGCGGGTATACAAAGACACCTTTAAGTCCATCATGGTCGATGAGTTTCAGGACAACAACGGCCTCCAGCGGGATTTGATTTTTCTCCTTGCCGAGGAAAGCAGCCGAAACACGCAGGGATTGCCAAAACCGGAAGAAATCGGCGGAAATAAAATGTTCTTTGTGGGGGATGAAAAACAGTCTATCTACCGTTTTCGCGGCGCCGATGTGTCGGTTTTCCGCAGCCTCGCACAAACACTATCCCCTGCGTCAGACTCAACGCCCCTTAGCCTCGTTCACAACTATCGTTCCCGGCCAATTCTGGTGGCAGCCTTTAACCGCATATTCGGCGGCCTCTCAGCGGAACCGGAAACCGCGCCGGAGCCCTCCAGAGGCGCAGTATTCCTGCCGGATCATGGGAAACTTCCCGCTTACGAAGCGGCCTATCACCGGGTCTCTGCGCTTACGGACATTGACGCAGAGGATATGAAAAATCCGCCGGTACATTTTTGTTTTCTCGACAAGGGGCAGTTACAAAAAGATGATCCTCAGGCCCTTTCCAATTACGATCTTGAAGCGGCATATATTGCCGCACAAATACGGCAGATGGTTGATTCAGGCTGCCAAATTCAGGAACGGGGCAAAGACGGCATTCGCCTCCGGCCCTGCACGTACCGGGATTTTGCCGTATTACAGCGTTCCTATTCCCATCAAAGCGCGCTGGAAACACAGTGTAAGAATTTCGGTATACCCTTTAATGCCGACCGCCCTGCGGGCCTTTTCAACGATGCCCCGGTAAACGATCTCCATGCGTACCTGCGGCTTTTGGTGTACCCCCACGATCGCATTGCCTACGCAGCCCTCATCCGTTCACCTTTTATGCGTTTAAGCGATTTAACCCTTTCGGTATGTTTACTGAACGGCGAAGAAACCGAAGGTTTCCAGATTCCATTTGATGAAAAACTGGAAGCACAAATCCCTGTGGAAGAGCGGGAACGGTTTGCTCAAGCCAGAGCGCGGTATCAAACCCTGTCGGAAGAAGCCCGCACCCTGCCGGTCACGAGCCTCCTTACCAAACTCTGGTACGATGAAGGGTACCGCTACGAAACGCTCTGGTCCGCCTCATCCCAAATCTACGGTGAACTGTTCGATCTCTTTTTTGAACTGGCGCGGGACACCGACCGCCGGGGAAAGAGCCTTGCGGATTTTTTGGATTACCTTGAAGACCTGATCACTCAGGAAGAAAGACCCGACGATCTCACTATCCCCGCCGAAGAGGAGGGGGGTGTACGGATCATGTCGATTCATAAGAGTAAAGGACTGGAATTCCCGGTAGTGTTTGTGTACTGCTGCGGAAGCAGCGGACGAAACGAAACCAACAACAGGGCTGTCTACTTCAGTGATAAATGGGGCATCACCATCAACCTTCCCAAAGCGGCAGAACTTCCCGGCAATAGCGGCAACTATTTTTACAATCTCCAACGGGAAGAGGAAGCCCAAAAACGTACCGCCGAACTCAGGCGGCTCCTCTACGTTGCCATGACCCGTGCCGAAAGCCGCCTCTTCCTGACCGTCTCCCTCCCGGAACAAACCAAGACTGAGAGAGACGGAAACGACGGCCCGGTCCCGGATGCAACAGAAAACCCTCGTGAGTTTATTCAAACCCGTATTATTCAATTAAAAGAGAAAAAAACCGACAGTAATACTGTTTCCAGTTTTCTTGATTTACTGCTTCCCACGCTCGTTTCCGACGAGGATGAAATCCCGCCCTACTCGATAGAAGCTATCCCCTTATATTCCCGGAGCGAACTTGTCGCCTTGGCCGCAAAACAACGGAGGGAAGCATCAGACCAAGGGTCTGTAGACCTCCTGTCTGTAGACCAAAGGCCTTTAGACCTTCGGTCTGGGACCAGCGCCCGTTCTATGATAGAAGCCGCCAATGCCGCCGCCGCTTTCTACGCCCAGGCTGAAACCGTCCCCGACCCGGCGCCTGCCGTTACCGCCATTCCCGCAAGCAGCCTCCACATCGCAACTGGCGGCGAAAGCGCCCCCCAGCCATCGGCGGTAAGTACAACCAATGCAGTCACCGCCCAGCCCGCGACAGTAAGTGGAGGCAATATAACAGCAAGCACACCCGCCACTCCCGACATAGACCGCCTCCTCATAAAAGCGGGCCTGGAAAGCGCCGACTTCGGTACCATCGTTCATGCCTTTCTCGAAGGGCGCTTCAATAACCGCAAGCCCGTCATCCCCCCAAAGATTCAGGCCCGGCTCGACGACAACAGCCTTGCCGCTATCCGGGAAGCGGCCCAAGCAATGGCGGAGGGGTTTCTCAACTCCGATCTGGGCCGTCTCAGTCTGGACGCGTCCTACCGGGAGCCGGAGTTCCCCATCCTCACATTGGTTCAAACCGGCGACAACACCATCCCTGTCACCGGGCAAATCGACCTTCTCTTTGAAAGTGAAAACTCCATGTATGTCGTAGACTTTAAAACCGACCGTGTTGAAGAACCGGACCGCCACCTGGCACAGCTCGCCGTCTACACCAGAGCGATAACGGACATCTTCAACAAACCGGTACGCCCCTGGCTTTTCTACCTCCGCAGCGGCAGCGCAGTAGAACTGTCGGACCGCATTGGCGAAGTGGACATTGCGGCTTTAGTACATGATTATTAATTGTGTGTCATTCGTGGTTAATTAGTGTCTGTCCACAAAGTTGGTTACTTTGTGGACAGACCTTGCATTTTCTCGCCTAAAGGCTGCGAAAATGCGATTTTCAAGGTAGTCTGTCTATAATGTGTCCACATTATAGACAGACTCACTGCTGTCCGGTTTAAATGAGAAAACAATAAAATAGCTTGTATTTTGACCCTTAAAATGGTATAAAGGATTCACCACAAATCATTATGCCATAAGGAAATACAAGCTATGAACAAGCATACCAC
>BNVD01000019.1 GCA_025997835.1 Spirochaetia bacterium | reverse complement strand
CCGGTGATCAGGGTTAGCCGCCCCAGTTCTTCTTTGCTCATAGTGTATTTCACCCTCCTAAGCTACCACGGGGGGTGACATTTTCCCTCGTGGTTCTTAGAGGTGACATTATCGCTTGTGATTCACAAGACCGGGAATGTACCCCGCCGCCGCAATCGTCGCCGCCACCGGGGCCAGCCCGTCGGGGAAGCGCCGGGTATCCACCTCCCATTCACCCACCGCCTTTTCCCAGCCGTCGTCAATCTGGAACACCACGGGCTTTTGCTTATCAATGTACCAGAGCTTGATGAGGTTATCGGTCTGCCCCAGGCCGTCCAAATCTTCCAGAATGAGTTTTTCGTTGATGTCCGTATAGTGGTTGTACCAGGATTCGTAGCCGCCGGGCCGCCGGTCGCCGCCGCCTGCGAGGAAGCTCAGGGCCTTGAAGGTTTCCCCCTGCTGATAGATGAGGCGGAGGGTATCCTTAAAGTTGAAGTACCCCTGGGCGCAGAACACCGTAAGCTCCGCCATAGTTTCCCCGGCTTTCCAGGTTTTTCCGGGGCAGAACACTTCGGCGATGATGGTTTGCTGTTCCCGGTGGATGCGGAAACTCACCGGCGGAAGACCGCCGCCGTCCCTTGAGGCGATGCAGAGGTACCGTTCCCCCACCCGCAGATAGGTGATAAAGTGCCCGGCGATCCAGCCCTTGCCCGAAGTATCCCCCTCCCGGTTGGTCTGTTTCAACAGTTCCGGGATAAACCGTACCTTCGTGGGCAAGGTTTCCCCCGCTACGAGTTCCCATCCCGCCGACCAGGACTGCCAGCCCCCCGGCTGAATCGCCAGGTTCCCGGCCTCCGCGAAAACCGTCTGGGCCGCCGCATCCATCCCGGACAGCGCCATCAACTCCGCAAACGTCCACTTTTCAACCGGAATCGCCCCGCCTTCTCCGGCAGCCGGACTTTCGGTCCGAGTCGCCCGCTCCTCATCATCCATAGTATATTGAAGCCGGACACCCGTCATTCCCGGCGGAATCCCCGCCAACGAAGCGTCCGCTAATGGAGCTTGCTCTAATGGAGCTTGCTCTAATGGAGCTTGCTCCAACGGCAGGGACAATTCGGTACAGCTAATCCCTTCAAACTTTTTTACACTCATATCGATCCTTTACCCTCCCCGGCAAGGGCTTTGCGAAGCAAAGGCTGGAACTGGAAAAACGCCCTGTTAATAGAGTATACTCATAAAAACTTGAGTTTACTACGAAATTGGAGGATTTTCAAAGGCTATGATTGAGTTGGTCGCGTTTTTGGGGAATCCTGGGGACAACTATGCCCGTAACCGGCACAACGCCGGGCGGCTATTGGCGGAAAAGCTCCCCTTTTACAGCGCCCTAAGCTGGCAGAACAAGTACAAAGGCCTCTATGCCGCACTGGACAGCGTACGGCTATTGCCCTATCTGAGCACCGCCTCCACGGATGCCACATCTTGCGATGCCCCTCCCGCAAACCTCCCCCCGCGGCTGCACTTCATCATGCCGGAAACCTTCATGAACCTATCCGGCGACTCCATCCATGCGGCGGCCTCGTTTTTCAAAATCCCCCCGGACCGGATACTTCTGGTCCATGATGAATTGGAACTGCCCCTGGGAACCGCCTCCTTCAAGTTCTCAGGCGGCCTTGGCGGTCACAACGGCCTCCGCTCCATGAAAGCAAACTTAGGTACCGCCGACTTCTGGCGCCTCCGCATCGGCATAGGCCGCCCGGATCCCGCAGACCAGCGGTCCGGCGACATCGCCGCTTGGGTCCTCTCCGACTTCGCCCGCTCCGAGGAGGCCGCATTGGAGCAGGTCCTTGCCATCTGTGCCGACGCGCTGGTCTGTGCGCTGCTCCGGGGGGCACAGACGCTGTTGCCTGAGTGGAACAAGAAGAAGCTGGCAGGTTGACCGCCCTTTATTGGGTACAGGGCGCTTGCTTTTTTGAAAGAGTGGATTAGTATATAGCAAGGAGTGTTTTATGAACCGGTTTTTTAGAATGATGGTAATGGGCCTTATGCTCGTTTTCAGTTTTGGTCTTAGCGGGTGCGGAGACCTTGACCTTATAGAGGACATTCTACCTCCCCTGGCATTTCCCCAATCAAACTCCCAAGCGTATGAATACGAAAAAACAGATGCTGCAATAACGATAATCGGGTATTATCGTACAGGTAATGTAACCACTGACATTGTTATTCCGTCCGAAATAGACGGATTACCGGTTACGGTTATTGGAAAGGAAGCGTTTCAGGGTTTCGATCTAACCAGTGTAATCATACCCGATAGTGTTACTTCCATTGAAGATTTTGCATTTGGTAGCAATCGATTAACCAGTGTAACGATCCCAGATAGCGTTACTTCTATTGGAGCGGGAGCATTTGCTCGCAATCGATTAACCAAAGTAACGATCCCTAATAGTGTTACTTCTATTGAAGATATCGCATTTAGTCGGAATCAATTGACCAGTGTAATGATCCCTGATAGTGTTACTTCTATTGGATATTACGTATTTGAGGGCAATCAATTAACCAGTATAACGATCCCTAATAGCGTTACTTCTATTGAAGATGGCGCATTTGCCGCCAATCAATTGACCAGTGTAATGATCCCTGATAGTGTTACTTCTATTGGCAAGAGTGCATTTGCTGCCAATCAATTAACCAGTGTAACCCTCCCTGATAGTGTTACTTCTATTGGCAACAGTGCATTTTATGGCAATCAGTTGACCAGTGTAACGATTCCTGATAGTGTTACTTCTATTGGAGATTACGTATTTCATGGCAATCAATTAACCAGTGTAACGATCCCTGATAGTGTTACTTCTATTGGAGATTACGTATTTTATGGCAATCAATTGACCAGTGTAACGATCCCCAATAGTGTTACTTCCATTGAGCGTGGTGCATTTGCTCTCAATCAAGTAACCAGTGTAACGATCCCAGATAGTGTTATTTCCATAGGACATTCCGCATTTGAACGCAATCGATTAACCAGTATAACATTTCTTAATGGTATTACTTCTGTTGGAGATTTCGCATTTAAAGACAATCAATTGACCAGCGTAACACTTCCTAATAGTATTACTTCTATCGGGAATGAAGCATTTAAAAACAATCAATTGACCAGTATAATGCTCCCGAACAGTGTTACTTCTGTTGGGTTTTTGGCATTTGACGAACGTGTAACAATAATAAGGGAGTGATGGATAATTTTTTACCCGCTAGTTTTTTGCCGGGGTATGGGAATTAACGGGGCGTATGCCTTATAGTAAGGAGTGTTTTATGAACCGGCTTTTTAGAATGATGGTAATTGGCATTGTGCTTGTTTTCAGTTTTGATTTTACCGGATGCGGAGACTCCCCTGAAGAACTTGCCGGGGATATATATGACTATAAAATAATAGACAATACAATAACGATAATCGGGTATCATGGGGCGGGTGGTGCGGCCACCGACATTGTTATTCCATCCGAAATAGAGGGATTACCGGTTACGTCTATTGGCAATGAAGCGTTTCGGAATTCCCGTATAATCAGTGTAATCATACCCGATAGCGTTATTTCTATTGGAGGTCTCGCTTTTTCTAACAATCTGCTAACCAGTGTAACTATACCCGATAGTGTTGCGTCTATTGGATATGGAGCATTTATGTACAATCAATTAACCAGCGTAACGATACCCAATAGCGTTACACTCCTTGGAGATCACGCATTTAGAAACAATCAATTAACCAGTGTAACGCTCCCTGATAGTGTTACTTCTATTGGCGCGGGTGCATTTGCAAACAATCAATTGACCAGTGTAATAATCCCTGATAGTGTTATTTCTATTGGCGTGAGTGCATTTGCTGGCAATCAATTAACCAGTGTAATAATTCCCGATAGTATTACTTCCATTGGACTTCTCACGTTTTATGGCAATCAATTAACCAGTGTAACGATCCCTGATAGTGTTACCTCTATTGGCGAGAGTGCATTCAGAAACAATCAATTAACCAGCATAACCATACCCGACAGCGTTACCTCCATTGAATCTTACACATTTACTGGTAATCAACTAACCAGCGTAACCATACCCAACAGTGTTACTTCTATTGGATACGGAGCGTTTGCTGGCAATCAACTAACCAGTATAACAATCTCCAATAGCGTTATTTCCATAGGACATTCCGCATTTGCAGACAATCAACTAACCAGTGTAACGGTTCCTAATAGCGTTATTTCTATTGGACATAGGGCATTTAGCCTCAATCAATTAACCAGTGTAACGATCTCTCATGGTGTTATTTACATTGGAGATTTCGCATTTTTGGGCAATCAATTAACCGCTGTAACAATCCCCCATAGCGTTATTTCTATTGGAACTTTGGCCTTTGACGAAACGGTAACAATAACACGGGAGTGATTATATCAGGTGCTTGATTTTCTTTTCATTCCGGTCCACAGTAAACTATGCTCAACGAACGCGACGCCTTTAAGGCCCTCTACGACACCATAATCCGCCTCCGCGCCCCCGATGGCTGTCCCTGGGATAAGGAACAAACCCCTGCCAGCTTGCGCGGCGATTTAATCGAAGAAACCTACGAATGTGTGGAGGCCATCGACGAAAAGGACCCCGCCCACATCCGGGAAGAACTGGGAGACCTCTTTCTCCTGGTAACCATGCTTTCCTATATGCACGAGCAGGAAGGCCTTTTCTCCGTAGCCGGTGCGTTACAAACCGTTACGGAAAAACTTATCCGCCGCCACCCCCACGTCTTCGGTGACACATCCGGCCAACGGACAGAGGTCAAGGACAGCGCGGAAGTGGGAACTTCCGCGAAGGTATTAACCTCCGCAGAAGTTCTCGACAACTGGGCTCGGATCAAGGTTGAACAGGAGGGCCGCAAACCCAAAGACTCCATTCTGGACGAAGTATCCCAGGCCCTGCCGCCCCTGGACCGGGCGTACAAGCTCCAGAAAAAAGCCGCCAAAGCCGGTTTCGACTGGCCCGACCGTAACGGTGTTATCGGAAAGATTGAGGAAGAACTGGGAGAAGTTATGGACGCCATTGCCGCCCGCGATGCTGCAGATCAAGAAGCGTTGATGTCTCACAACATCGTGCTTCAGGAATCGTCGCTTCAAGAATCGTCGCATCGAGATGCGTCGCATCGAGATGCGTTGCTTCAAGAAGCGGTCGAAGGAGAACTCGGAGACCTTCTTTTTTCCGTAGTAAACCTGTGCCGGTACGTAAAGATTGAACCCTCGGTAGCATTACAACGCACCAACGCCAAATTCATCAAACGGTTTAAGTACGTAGAAGATGAAATGAAAAAAGCGGGCCATGAAATGAAACAGGAAAACCTTTCCATCATGGACCGCTTTTGGGAAGAGGCAAAAAAACAGTAATCAGATAAAATGCCGTAAACTCTTTTCTTCGTGGAACCCGGTCAGTCTTGCCAGCGCGTAGGTTGCAAAAGAACTGATGGTTATATCCAGAAAGGCGCCTATTGCGATAAGGTAGAACGCCAGAGGTTTTAAGATCAGGTAGCCCGCTTCAAAGCCCCGGCCATAGCCCAGGCACAGTACCGCCAGGGCAGTATAGGCCCCGTCGCCAGGATGCCGGGCCAGCAGGAAGGAAATCAGAAACGCCCGAATCCCGATGGACAGTACATCCGCCGCGGTAACCCCCAGGCTGGAATAGGATTTGATGATTACGATAAAGGCCGCCGCTGCTACCATGGCGCTGCCCGCCCTGCCAAAGGTGGAAAAGAGGGCTACCGTAACCGAGTTTGCCCGCCGGCGGACGCCAAGATTTTCCTTTGTGTGCCGCAGCAAAACCGGCAGGGTAAAATTGATGTCCCCGGAAAAGAACGCCGCCAGAGCCGGCCCCAGAGACCCGTAGAGAATCTTCCAGGGATTTACCTTGGGCTTGAGAAAATACACCAGCATCGGCAGAATTCCAAAAGCCAAAATCACACTAAAAATTCCCAGCAGCGCAATTAAATCCCGGAATGCCTCCGTTTGCAGCGCCCCGTGGTACCGCACCGCCCAGCATGCACTCAACACAATCATTACCGGCGACAGCAATTCTGAAAACAACACCATAATGTGATAAAAAATCCGCGACAGTGAATCTACCAGCGAAATCACGGACTTTGAATACTTGTGATCGTAAGTCAGTCCAATCCCTAGGAAAAACGTAAACACACAGAGGGGAAACAGGTACACCCCGTCGGAAAACACTGCGCTGAACATGTTTGATGGAAACAGATCCAGGACATTCTCTGCGGTCCCCAAAGACAGCACCTCAATCTGTTCTTCTATTAAGATAGGAATCCTGCCGGGGGGAAAGATCAGGGTGACGATGATCCCCAAGGTGATAACAAACACCGCAACCCCAATCATCAAAAGAACGGTGCGGAATATCAGCCCCCAAAACCGGCCGTCCTCTCGCAGTTCATACACCGCCACGGTCAGGGAAAAAACCAGCACCGGCGCCAGTGTATACCGCCCTATTTTAACGGCCAGCTCCGCAAGCCACGCCAGTGCCCCCGTCACCGCTCCGCTGCCTACTGGCAGCAGAAACCCCAGTATGAGGCCCAACAGGGCGCCGATCAATAACTTCAGCCAAACTTTCATGGTAGTATGATACTTAATACTGCAGTGGGGGGCAAGGTAGCTTTCAGCAATTCTCAAATTTGCATTATGGGCATATATGGGCGGTGTAGCGGACGACCCGCTGCCCGCCCGGACGAACAACAACCTTGCCCGAACCAGGCGCTTTTTCCCGCTGAGGGATTCGGTTTACCGGCTAAGACGCTTTAAGGTTTTCTGTAGGTTGTCGTATGTTCGGGCATCAGGCCGTCCGCTACCCCACCCACCGTTGTAGTTTTTTGAATTGCTTGCTTTAAAATGGGGAAGATACGGATGGGCATTTCCGGCGGTTAAATTGAGAATTGATACAGCAATGCCCAATTTAACCACAAGTCGCCTATTGGCGGCACCACACGGACAAAGAAAAGGATAAGAAAGCAGGAGTCTGTGAGGGTCAGTGTGGTCCGTGGTTAAATCTCTTCTATCTGTGTGGTGCTACCAGTAGTCGGCTTGTGGTTAAATTTCTTTTGTCCCCCTACCTTCCCCACCAGCGCCGCCAAGGTTTGCTGAAATAGTATCCCCAGGATCGCCGGGAGCGCCGTTTTTTCGGGGAAGAATGCAATTGCCAGTGTCGCGGCCGCGCTGATGTTACGCATACCACCGGCAAAGAACAGGGTGATCTTTGTTTCTTCCTTGAAGCCGGCGAGATGCCCCGCCAGACGGGAGCCGGAAAATCCGGCAAGGCTGAAGATGATACAGAGGGCCGCGACGAGCCACACTGTTGGGTCCGTGGGGTGAATCTGGCCTGCCGCAGCGGCAGCATTGGCGGCAACTACCAGGGTAAGGCAGAGCTTCGACACCGGCCCCAGCCAGGGGGAGATGATCCGGGGGATATTGCCACGGCTCGTCTCATTCAGCGTTACTCCCAGGATTGTGGGGACCACCACCATCAGGACGAGGGACACCGCAATCCCCGACATATCCAGCGCCACCGCCGTCCCCAAAAGGAGCGCTACGGTGGCGGGTACCACCAGCGGCGCCAACAGCGTGTCAATCAGGATGAGCGCCAGCGACAGCGCCGTATCCCCGCGGTACATGGCAATCCAGATAAACCCCGACACCGCCGTGGGCGCCGAAAAGAGCAGCACATACCCCGCGATAATGTCCGGTTCCGCGCCAAAAAAGAGCCGTCCCGCGAAGAACACCCCTGCCGGCATCACCACGTGGGCAAAGACAAAGAAGATCAACACCGGCAGCGGGTTCGACACCGCAATCCCCAAATCCCGAAACCGCAGCTTCAGCGCCCCCGACAGGGTCATCACCCCAAACAGCCAGGGGATCCAGGGCCGCAGGGTGATAAACACGCCAGGCAGCAGCAAGCCCAGCACGATCCCGCCGGGGGTCAGCACCGGCATGAGTTGTTCAATCCGGCGGTTAATGCTGTTGGCGATGTCGACCGGCCGGTGTTTACCGGTGGGCTTTTGCCGCTCAGTTTGAGGTTGTTCTTCCATTATATAAGTACTGTTGATCGGGGTGGGGCACAGGCGCAAGCCCATACCTGATACGGTGGGCAGCGAACAGCGCTGACCGCTCCTACTCAAGCAGCCAATCAAAGGCATTTACGTGCTGTATCCCGTTATACGAGGAAGCCGGAAAATAATCGGCGGTAATGAGATATTTGGGATTATGGTCGGCGATGGCGTCAAGGGGCGCAAGTTCGCGTTTCAGTGTAGCCGGGTCCAAAACGGTAAGCGCCGCCTGATAGTATTCGCATCTGCCGTTTTTTGTAGCCACAAAATCAACCTCGGCGGCGCCGACCTTGCCGATATATACCGTATATCCCCGGCGGATAAGTTCAAGATAGATAACATTTTCTAAAATATGTCCGGCATCGGTATTCGCGTTGCCCAGCAAAAAAGAACGCAAGCCGATGTCGACGAGGTAGTATTTTTCGAGCGTCTTCAAATACTGCTTGCCCTTTACATCATACCGTCCGGCTTTATAGAGGATAAAGCTGTCCGTGAGGGCTTCGAGATAGTGTTCGATTGTCTGCGGCGTTATCTTTCTGCCATCCGTTGCGAGGGTGTTTTTGATTTTATTGACCGACACTTCGTTCCCGATATTGTTAAACATAAACTTGATGACATTTTCAAGCTGCATCACGTCTACTATTTTTTTATTTTCGATGATGTCCTTCAAAAGCACCGTGCTGTAAAGTCCGCGCAAATAATCATGTATCTGATCCCGGCTGTTCTGTAGTTCCAGCGTATACGGAAACGAGCTATTCTCGATATAGTGCCGGTATAGTTCCGGTACATTTGATGTACCAGGAAATGCCGACGCATATTCTTTGAATGACAGGGGCAGCATTTGAATGGTCACATAGCGCCCGGACAGCATGGTTGCCCATTCCCCGGACAAAACACGCGAATTGGAACCGGTTAAATACAAATCAACGTTTTTCTTGATAAATAAACTATTTGCGGCTTTTTGGAAATCGGGTACGTTTTGAATTTCATCCAAAAAGACATAGTTCATCTTGTCCGACACAAGGCGGGCTTTTATCGTGTTGTGCAACACGGCATAATCCAGCAATGGCGTGTTATCCACATCCTCCAAATTGATGGTTTGTATTTGGTTGGGGGCGGCGCCATTATTGAGCAAGTATTCCTGAAAAAGCTGGAACAGCGTGGATTTGCCGCAGCGTCTGACCCCGGTGACGATTTTGATGAGCTGTTTATCCTTGAATCCAATCAATTTTTGGACGTAATATGGGCGGTCTATCATAGAAGCTCCTACTTTTCTTAGATTATATACAAAAACTTGTGTTTTGTCAATAGTTTTATCGTCTTAGACGAAGAAACTTTATGAAAAAAGAAAGTTTTATAGGATTAACCGGGAAAAGTTTGTACGCATAGATGATACGCCCCCTTGTCCCCCAAAAGACTACACGAATTTCCCCCTGGTTTACAAAAAGACTACATACCGCAAAAGCCCTTTTCCCTAAAATAACCCCATGTTTCATCTGGTTATTGCTGTAGTCCTGTTTGTCATCGCCATAGCCGCCGCCGTCATTCATGGGGTGGTTCTGCAGGGAGTATATAATCTTGATAGTATCATTTCAGTATGCTCAAATGCCAACGGCTAGTTCCTTGTGAACTAAAGCGGCAACGATTGCCTCAGGCGTCTGCTGGGTAGCAAGCGCTTTGGCGGTGATGTATTCGACAGAGAAATCGTCCACCGGTATCATTTTGAACCCCTTTCGGGCAGTTATACCCCGGACAGCGGGATTTACTTTGGGTGTTGTTCTGGTCAACAGTTCGTCCAGCGCATCAGCTTCTTCTTCGGTCATAATAGCCATAATTTTCTCCTAATCCTGATTACGCAACACACGGAAGACCTTGCGGCACCGCATGGCGTGAAAAATATGAACAGTCTGTTCGTCAATAAGGTTATACATAGTCTCAATTACATTACCGTTACCGTCAAAACCAGTTAGAAGATACTTATTGTCATATCCTTCAAGGAGACCATCAAACAGGGGACGCGAAAAAGCCGTGCGAATGTCGGTTTCCTCAACGCCATGTTTGAACGCAGACTCATTGAACACATAATTGACGAACATCTTTTTATTATACCCTATACGGGGTATAATGAAAAGACTGCCCTCGCCCTCACGTTAGTCACCGGGGGGTTTCTCCCCCTTGTCCCCCAAAAGACTACACGAATTTTCCCCTGGTTTACAAAAAGACTACATACGGCAAAAGCCCTTTTCCCTAAAATAACCCCATGTTTCATCTGGTTATTGCTGTAGTCCTGTTTGTCATCGCCATAGCCGCCGCCGTCATTCATGGGGTGGTTCTGCTTCGGTTGCGGCGGGAAATCAAACATGAACAGGATGACCGGGAAAACAAATCTTAAAGGCGGTCCCCGCGCCTTAACATCAGTAGATGTCTAACATCTCCTGATGTTTTGGGGATAAGGAGTACGGTAATGAAGAAAACAGTATTGGTTTTGGTTCTCGCAAGTGTGCTTGCGGGAGGTGTATTTGCACAGAACGGAGGGTTGTTTGACCTAAAATCCGGACCGACGCAACAAAAGGGCGTTTTGTTTGTGGACTTGGGGTATACCATTGAGTACCTTAGGTTGGGCGGTTTCGGCATAGGCGCGGGTTGGGAACAACAGATCAACAAGAACTGGACTTGGGTAGCCAATGCCGGTTTCGGGACGTACAAGGAAGACTACGTCTTCTTTGAGATTTCAACTCTTGACTTTTCACTTGAGGCAAACGCCCGGTTTTACATCTTCGGTACCGCGTTGGACAAACTTTTTATCAACGCGGGTTTGGGTTTCGGCTATTTTAGCTGGAAAATAGAAGATGAATCCAAAGCATGGGGTGCGCTTAATATTCCGCTGTATGCCGGCTGGAAGTTTGTCATCGCTCCCGGTTTTGTTGCCGAAATTGACATCGGTTATCGTGTCGGCATCGGCATCATTGAGCCGGATTCTACCGGCAGCAGCCTGGTGACCGGCCCGGACTACGGCGGACTTATTACTGGTATTCGTTTAGGTTGGGCGTTCTAATTTAACGTAGTCCGCGCAAGCGGGCTACGTGCGCAAGGCACACAAAGGGCAAGTAAGCGCCGGTAAAGGCGGATTCTGCAGATCAATGTAAAACTTTCTTAAGGCGGGCTCCCCTCCAGGGCCGCCTTTTTTCATGGTTTTTTGCTTGTCCCCCAAAAGACTACACGAATTTTCCCCTGGTTTACAAAAAGACTACATACGGCAAAAGCCCTTTTCCCTAAAATGACCCCATGCCTTACCTGATTTTGGAGTGGAGAGAGCGATTGAGACAAGAACCGGAAACAGAAGGGCAAATTTTAACGGCGATCCCCGCGCCCAATTAGGGGAAAGGAGTTCTTAAATGAAGAAAGACAAAAAAGGGAACCGGGCGCTTGGCACAAAGGCCGCGTTCCTGGCGGGAATGCTCGGCAAAGCGATGGTAATCGCCGCGCTGGCATTCGGATTGGTTCTGACGGGGTGTCCGACAGAGGTAGAGGAGACACCGGCGCCGTTTGCCTGGCCCGCTGACATTGCGGGTACGGAATGGAGAAATTCAGACGGAAGAACCATACGGTTCAATGCCGATAATACGTTCTTCGACAGTAGGATGAACGGCGGTGAATCGGACAATACCTATACCGTAACTGGGTTTCGCCTCTGGACCGGTAGTGTGAGTGGTGAATACTACGATTTCACGGCGAAAAAAGAAGGTTTGTGGGATATGGACTGTACGTACACCATTACGTCGGCCACTACGATCTCGTATTCGGGTCAGCTTTACGGAGATCCCGAATTTTCAACGTATACCAATACCGCTCTGTCCGGCACTATCACCATTAGCCCCGCTACCGCCACTACCGGCACCCAGCTTACCGCCGCGTATAGCGATGGCGCGGGAACTGTCAGCTACCAGTGGAACAAAGATGGAACCGCCATATCGGGCGCAACCGGCCGGACCTACACGCCGGGTGAAGCGGGAAGTTACACCGTAACCGTCAGTGCTACAGGCTTCAAGAGCAAGACCAGCGACCCGGTTACCGTTACCGGCGACACCATCCTGACTCTGTCCGGCACTATCGCCATTAGCCCCACTGCCGCCACCCCCGGCACACTGCTTACCGCCACGTATAGCGGCGGCACCGAAACGGTCAGCTACCAGTGGCAGAAGGACGGGACTGACGTCGCCAGCGGCGGAACCGGCACAACCTATACGCCGGACATTGCGGGAACCTACACCGTAACCGTCAGTGCGGCGGGCTACCTGAGCAAGACCAGCGCCCCGGCTACCGTTACCGCGCCGACAGGCAACTCAAAGGCAATGGCCATCCCGCTAACCGCTGATACGTTGACGGACGGCAGTATCACGGCGGGTGGGGAGAAGTGGTATTCGTTTACGGCGGCATCGGGAACAAGCTACGAGGTAAGCTGGCAAGATTCCGACCAAAAAGCATCAGGCGCATCCTACACCGTCGATGTAGAAGTTACCGCGTATGCCGGTGCAAGTACTACCGCGCTCTCCGGCTTTGATGCGGTAGATAGGGGGTATACAACCCCGAAAACTATTTCCGGCCAGGCAGGGACCATTTACCTGAAAGTCGCGGGGTATAACAGCAACAGTAACGGTACCTTCGCTATCAAGTATGCGCCTACAGCGGCAGCATCAGAAGGCAGCACAAGGGCAACGGCCATCCCGCTAACCGCTAATACATTGACGGACGGCAGTATCACGGCGGGTGGGGAGAAGTGGTATTCGTTTACGGCGGCATCGGGAACAAGCTACGAGGTAAGCTGGCAAGATTCCGACCAAAAAGCATCAGGCGCATCCTACACCCTCGATGTAAAAGTTACTGCGTATGCCGGTGCAAGTACGACCGCTATCACCAGCTTTGATGCGGTAGATAGGGGGTATACAACCCCGAAAACTATTTCCGGCCAAACAGGGACCATTTACCTGAAAGTCGTGGGGTATAATAGCACCACCAGCGGTACCTTCGCTATCAAGTATGCGCCTACAGCGGCAGCATCAGAAGGCAGCACAAGGGCAACGGCCATCCCGCTAACCGCTAATACATTGACGGACGGCAGTATCACGGCGGGTGGGGAGAAGTGGTATTCGTTTACGGCGGCATCGGGAACAAGCTACGAGGTAAGCTGGCAAGATTCCTTCCAAAAAGCATCAGGCGCATCCTACACCGCCGATGTATACGTTACCGCGTATGCCGGTTCAAGTACTACCGCCCTCTCCGGCTTTGATAGAGAAGATAGTGGGTATACCTACCCGAAAATTATTTCCGGCCAATCAGGGGTCATTTACCTGAAACTCGTGGGGCTTAATAGCATCACCGCCGGTACCTTCGCTATCAAGTATGCGCCTACAGCGGCAGCATCAGAAGGCAGCACAATGGCAACGGCCATCCCGCTAACCGCCAATACTTGGGGGAGCGGCAATCTTGCATCAAACGGGGCGCAGTGGTTTAAGTTCACCGCGACCGCGTCCACACAGTATTTTCACCTTCACCCCTCGTTTGGTACGCTGGATGACCTGCATATACAACTGTACAACAGCACTGGAAGCACTGTTGGAACCGCCTCAAACTTGTGGAACTGGTCCATGAGCAGCACCCCCCTACAAACATCGAAGTCAGTAACAAGCGGCAACGTGTACTATGTAAAGGTATGGCCGGATGGTAGTACCAAATCCGGTACGTACAAGCTGGCGTTCAACACATCGAGTACCGCGCCTACCCCGTAACGGGTGGGCAAGAACACGCCGTGCCATCTGCGGCACGGCGTAGCGCAACGGATATGCGGACGGACAGTATTCCGTTAAATACACGGTAGGGGTATTAAACCATGAAGAAAGGCAAAAAATGGAACAAAATGTTGTTGGCGGCAGCGCTGACATTGGGATTGGTTCTGGCGGGGTGCGCGTCCGTCACCGGGGCGGCGCTTAATTCCGGGCCGGCAAAGACGGTCTATGGGCAGGGACAGGAGCTGGAACTTGCCGGTATCAAGGCGGAGGTAAACTATAGTAACGGTAAAGTGAAGTATCAGGACATAAAGGATTCGGCGATTTCCGGTTACGATAAACACACCCCCGGCACACAGACGGTACACGTCAATATTACCAACTTTTGGGGAACGACTATAGGGACGGGCACCTTTGAGGTGCGCGTGGCGCCGCTGCTTTCAATTGCCGTAGCCAGTCCGCCTTCTCAAAAATCCTTCAAGCAGGGCGAAGACCTTAATGCCGATGGGCTTTCGGTGCGCGGCGCCTGGGACGAGATCGGCGAAGGGGCTATTCCCGCGAGTGAATGGACACTTTCGGGATACGACAAAGATAAGTATGGAAACCAAACAGTTACGGTCAGCTTTGAAGGAAAGACTGCAAACTTTACCGTCAGCGTCATGCGGATGGTGGCGCTGTCCCTGACCAAGCCGGCCAATAAAACCCGCTACTTCACGGGAAATAGTATTGACCTGAGCGGGCTTGCGCTTACCGGCACCTTCATGGACGGGGAAAATCCCGTGCAATTGCCGGTGGCGGTTAAATCTGAAAACGTAAGCGGCTTTGATTCATCCTATGTAGGCCGCCAAAAAGTTACCATTACTGTGGCCGGCAATTCGGTGAGTTACGATGTTACGGTGGAGAAGGCAGACCCGGTGCCTGCGGCGTTACAGGGCAGGTGGTATAGGGACAAGGATCGAAAAAACCTTGCGTTTGAATTTACCGGTGACGCGTACAAGGTTTCTATCGTGCAAAACAAGGTGCGGTCTGTAGCAAACGGCGTGATACATTTTGAAAACAACGCAGGCGAATCGCAGGGAAGCGTCCGCTACTCTATTGAGACCGAAGTCCCTTACGAAAAGCTGACCATCAAGCATATCGACTACAACGGACTCGTACGGGTAGATGAAACCACCTACTGGCGAATCCGGGGACAGAAATAAGCACACAGGTGACCGACACCGTTTAAGGCAAGGCGGCCCCGGCTTAGGTTGGGACCGCCTTTTTTGTATACCATTAAAATTACTGCTGTTGTAATCACGGCGATGATTTTACTCTGGAGCGGGTAGTAAACAGGGATGGGATACGCATTTATGGCTAAACAGACAAACAGTATTGAAGATTGGCGAATTCTGGCCGAGCGCGATTTGTCGGTCGCCGATCATCTGGCTGCCACAACAGCCATTCAAGCACATTGTGATGTTGTATACCATTAAAATTACTGCTGTCGTAATCACGGCTGAGTATCCATTTGGGGTAGTTGTCATGCAGCCGTTGTAAAGGCTGCAATTCCCGTTCAAGGACGCTCTTGTCCATTACGGTCTGTGCCACCTGATAATATTCAACTTTTCCGCCGGGCTTGCGCGCAACAAAATCAATCTCAAGGTCTCCCTCTGATGAGTCAATCTTGCCAAAGTCAACCTGATACCCACGGCGAAGCAGCTCCAGGTACACCACATTTTCGAGCACATGCCCCGCATCATCGGTTGAAGCGCCGCCTAAAAGAAAGTAGCGCAGACCGGTATCAACTGCATAATATTTAGCGTTACTGCGAAGCCTGCTCTTTCCTTTTAGGTAACTCGGCTGCGCCTTGTAAAACACATACCCATCAAGCAAATTTTCAAGGTAGTTTTCGATAGTCTGCACATGGATGTTTTTTTCTGATGTTTTGCCGTGCCGGTCATGGTTAATGATGGCAGCCATATTATTGATAGAAGTCTCGCTGCCGGCATTGTCAAACAGAAAAGCAATAACCCGTTCAAGTTTTGAGAACTCCTTTATTCCCTGGCGGGATAGTACATCCTTGACAATGATGGTGTTGTAAATACTGTCCATATAGGTATACCATGCACGATCCTCAAGCTCCAGCGTCTGAGGGAACGAACCCCGCGTTACATAGCTGTTGTATTTCTTGTCCAGCTCGGTCTGCTCGTTATCGGGAAATGATGAAAGGTATTCTTTGAACGAAAACGGTAACATCTGGATTTCAATAGTTCGTCCGCCCAGAATATTTTTGATATCCTTTGAAAGCATACTCGCATTGGAACCGGTCACATACAGGTCAACATTCTTATGGAGACGCAGACTATTCACCACGCGGGGGAAATCACTCACCATTTGAATTTCGTCCAAAAAAACGTAGGTCATGCTGCCCTTTACGGCATGGTCTTCCACAAACTGATGAAGCGTTTTCCAATTCAGCAAACTATCGTTTGTCGCCATCTCAAGGTTAATGTCCAGAATCCGGCTGTCATCTACGCCGTTTTGCTTCAGGTACTCCTGAAACAACAGGAGCAGGGTTGACTTGCCGCAGCGTCTCACCCCGGTAACCACCTTTACCAGGTCGTCTTTATCCTTCCATCTGAGCAAATCCGTCATATATTCCGATCGAGCTATCATAATTTACAATTATATGAAGATAATGGGTGATTGTCAAGCGTTTTATACAGTTAAGTGAAGATTTTTGCTTGCCGATCATTCAGCATAGTGGGACTCCGCCGCTTGTCCCCCATAAAGGTTACACGAATCAGGCGCAATCCCCATACCTGATACGGTGGGTAGCGCCTATCTTTTCCGCAGGGTATTTGCCAGGGTAAGCACGACCTGACGGTCTTTCGTGTTTAACAATTCAGACGCTTGGACAATGGCCTGTATATCCTGGGGAAGGGCAGACAGAGGCCGGTTGTTTCCGCTTTCCGTACCATCAACCAGGTATTCAACCGATACGCCCAGGGCCCTGGCAATGCTGACGGCGGCGGTGGCGGAAGGGGCACACTCCTGTGCGCCCAGATAGCTGTCAAGGGTCTTTTTCTTAATCCCGGAACGTGCAGACAGCTCTTTTACAAGCATGCCGACATACTGCAATTCGGATTTAAGGTTCTCTCTAAAGCCCATATCGGAAAAAATACGAGAAAAATCGTATTATTTGCTTGACAATTCCTAGTATTTTAGGTATCCTATTTCAATGATTATGATGATCATGGGATTTACAGAGGTTTCAATATGAGTTACTTAGACATGTGGGCAAGTCCGTGGAGGGATTCTTTTGACGGTATGTATATCAGTTTGACGTACTGGTAGGTAAGAAACATGTCTGCAAAAAAGTATACTCGTTGGAAAAAGATGAGATTTTACGCCATCGTAGCGCGGCTTAAAGATGGCGGGCGTTGCCCACAGCGTTACGATCGTGTGTTGCACAAAAGCGGCGCATATACAGGGAGTTAGGCGAAATGCCAAGCCCGAACGGGTACGGAAAAAACCCCGCATCCGTGCAGGGCTAGAAAAAAGGAGAACTTTATGAAGAACGGTTTATTTGTTACTATTTTGTTTGTGGCATTATTCTCAAATACTGTATTTGCACAGGAAAATACACCAGAGGATGATGGACGTTTTCGCTTGAGCATGGGCTTGGGCTTTCATTGGTATAGCAATTATCATGCCAATAAATCCGTTCTTGGCGGCAAGTATGTTTACACTGACACGGGCGGAGCTACATCTTATACAACCATAAATGACCAGAGCTTCTTTGGAGGATATTTGTTTTTTGATGCTACTTATGTAGAAGCCAGTATTGGACTATCATCTTCAAAGTCTGGCGGCAGCCAAACTGATATGCAGTTTTCCCTTTTGGGTAAATACCCGTTTTCTGTTGGAAGTGTTGTGTTTTTCCCGATGTTAGGTGTTGAATACAATATGATTCTTGCAAAAGAAAATGGATACGGGGATAAATTTGGCACTCAATACTACTCGTGGTATTTTTATGACGATGGAACAGAGACATCTGAAAAAGTTGATATATCAGATTTAAATACTTTTTGGTTTAAGCTTGGGGTTGGTAGCGATATACCATTGTCAAATAAAATATATTTGCGTGGAGAATACTTATTTGGTTTGGCTATTCTTAGCAGGGTAGACGAAAATGACTATAAAGAATATTATGCAAGTTCAGATCCGGAAAGTTATGATTATTACATAAATTATAGCCAGACGGTTAAATTTTCACTAGGTTTTAAATTTTGATTTAGCGTGATTAAAATGGAAAGGAGTGTTTTTTGGAAAAACATTTTGATGACATACTATAAAAACATTTTGGGATAATGATTTTGTGGATATTAAACCAAAAAAAGTCCCGGATGACATTTCGTCAATGTTTCTAGTAGAAATATGGAATGCTATGACAAAGAGCATGCAAAAGGATATAAAAGAACTGTTTGGCGTTTTTTATATCGAAGCATGGACAGCAACATTGCTGATGGTTTACCGTATCCTTGAAGAAATCTTAAGAGTTCACATTACTCATGATTTAAAAGAAACTGGTGTCAGCAACATCGGTGAAGAGATTGAAATACTAAGAAATAAAAATTACAGCCAAAGTTTTCTTGAAAAACTTGAATACTGTAAAGATGAAAGAAATGATTTTATGCATGGCCAAAAAAGGGCAAACCCTAAAGAAGCGAAAGAGATGGTAGAGTATTTAATGTAGGGCGCCTCTAAAAACTTGGTTAGTTTTTACGGTGCCCCTGCAGCGGACTAAAGTCCGATGCTCGTCTAAAGACTGCGTAAATGCCTCTTTAAGCGGTAAATCTCTAAAAACTGAAGTTTTTAGAGATTCCCTGTATATTGTGTTGTGGATATATAACATTAAACCATAAAAGAGGAACGGTGCGCCGTCCATGGCGCACCACTTCGTAGCAGGTTTGGCACTTCGTTTAACACCCGCTATACGCGCAGACCCAAGGTCTGACGCCACAGTAGCGGCTTGGCCTACCTTCACGTTATGCGAAACGGATAGAATATATCAACTATCAGCGGCGTTACTGATTTTATTTATAAACTTTTGAAGTTTTCTGTCAAAGGTATCTATCTGGGTTTGCTCCAATTCATAATACCCGGCGAGAATGCAGTCTACAAAATCAAGGGAAGTTTTTCCAAAGTATTCCAAGCCTTTAAGAACGGCGTCCCGGCGGGGCAATATGGAGTTGGTATTTTCAAAAAATTCCGTTAGTTTGGCGTGTATCTCGGGTCGGTTAACCTCATAATGACCATGTAATACAAACACAGCCTCACAGAGAACCTCTATAGGAACTTCAACAATATTGTTATCTACGATTTCTTTAGCCTTTGGGGATAATTCCTCATGGTCATTAAGGACATACCGGAGAACGATATTAGCGTCAATTTTTCGCATATTTTTCTATGACGGCCCGTTCCCAGGCGCCTTTCTCTCCCGCTATTTTGGAAGGATCTGCATATTTTTTGAGGCCACCGAAAGCTGAATTTCCCGATGGTACGGACCTGTCAACGGGTCCGCTAGGTATGGTTTTACCCCCGGCAGGAAAGACAAGCACCTCAACCTGTGTATTACGCATGGAGGCTGGTACATTGAATATACCGAGTAAACTGT
>BNVD01000018.1 GCA_025997835.1 Spirochaetia bacterium | reverse complement strand
AACAAGGCAAGACTGGTCAAACTCTCTCATTTCCGTAGCGCTTATAATGCCGTCCTTATAAAAGTCTAGGGCTTCTTCGTGGATATGTTTTAAGGCCGGGCTTTTATAGCTTTTCATTTTATCTCCTTCAACCGCCCATCCTTTAGGCGGGCCTTTATTTCATCTTCGGTAAGTCTGAAGTGTATCTTTGCAGACTTTTTGAATCCTACAAGATCATCATCCTCTATGTCATCCAGTTTCGACTTGGGATAGGCATAATCAAAGAACAGCCGTTCCCCTTTCCTGAAAAACAGGATAAATCGATACCCACCCCGTTTGCCCTCCCCCGGCCTTGCAAACCGAAGTTTGAAAACATCGCCACCCAAGTTATCGGCACTGCTTTCTCCACGGTCTATTGCCTCGGCAACCGCCCTCAATTCGGCATCCCTGATAGTTGCCTTTTGGGCGAACCTATTAAACCACTTCACCTTAAATATACGCATATTCTCCTCACCTTTCCAGTGGTCACAGCCCCTGTTGGTTACTCCCTACTTCCCCTTCCTCGGCCTGCCCAGCGGCTTCTTCCCTTCCACCGAAGCCCTTTTCTCGTTACGGCCCTGTCCTGCTGATTTCTTAGGCTCAGTCCGCTCAGCTCTGGGGCGCCCGGGTTTTCCCTTTGGCTTCGGCGTCTTTGGTACTGCCGGTCTTCCCGGAACAGTCTTTCGGCTCTTGAACCGCTTTTCCGATTCCGCATCAAAGATATACTGCGTCTTTAGCCCCTCCCCCTCTATACGGGGAACATCATTCTTTTGAGCCCAATTACGAACCAACATGGGTGTAATATCATTCTCTCTGGCGATTACCGCAACACTCTTGCCTTCTGGAAACTTCATGTTTTATCACTCCTATTATTATCGTTAGCAATAATATAACGATGTTTTCTCCGAAGTGCAAGCAGTTTATCCTGTACTCTCTCTATCACCCAGTCGTGGTCAATCGAATACCGATAATACACCGCTCAAACAGCCAGGGAGTGGCGGAAACTATGGGGTACAATAGCTTCCGAATTGCTTCCTGGAGAACCGCATCAAAATGGGTAACCCGTTCATGTTTCCCCTTGGTTGGTCCCAACCTTCTGCTTTTATAATCTCTGAAAGCTTTTCCGGGTCCACTCCCGGCATAGCCGGGCCGGAACACCTGAAGTTGGGTTTATGGTGAGTATATAGGTCTTGGAATCCTTTCTTTTTTGGACATGAAACGGACTTAATGGTCTTGGCATGGCTTTTCTCCTGACGAAATCAGAGAAATACGTGCACGATAAGCGCACGATACCACGCATTTAAGAAATCTACGCATATTCGTTGTTTGATAATTCTATATCCTGCAACGACTTACGCTATGGGCCTTCGAGGACTTGAACCTCGGACCAAGAGATTATGAGTCTCCTGCTCTAACCAACTGAGCTAAAAGCCCGTTAAACGGTTTCTCATATATAGCAAACCCCGGAAAAAAAGTCAAGTCTGATTTTCATCAGTCTGATTTTCATCAGTCTGAGTTTACAAGCGGCGCGCGCCGGCTTACCGTTTTGTAATGGTTTTTTCGGTGCCGGTGTCCTTATACTGGAGGTCCGTTTTTATTTCGCTTATGGGTATCCATTTAATCAGGAAGGAAATATCCGTATTGATTTCATTCTTGCGCGTTGTCGAATTCAGGCGGGGGATCACGCTCATGATCAGCGTGGCATCCCAATCCCCCAGGTGATGGACCAGATTGAGGTTGAATGATTTAATCTTATACCCCGATTGTTTCCGCAGTTCCCTGTCATCAAACCTGAAAGAATTGACCAAATCGAGAAACGGGTTTTTTTCCCCCGGAAGTTCTATGGGAAGATCAACCAATTGCTGAAAATACCGCATGATAACGGCGTTCTCCGATGTTGTACTGAGGGTCAGATTGAGAAATTTGGTAATCCCCAGAGTAACGCCCAGGCCAAAGGTAAGCTTTGAATAGGTATACCGCTGTAAATCAAAGTTCATGCTGGTGGTAATATTTACACGCCAGGAGAACCGCTCCTGCCAAAGTTTTTCCTGTCCAAAACCCTTGGAATAGCTCATGTTTAAAGTCACCGGATTGAGTTTCTCGGTCGCATCGGCCGGTACGATCCAGCCTCCCTTATCTATATCCAGCTCAAACGCCTTTATACGGTTCATGGTATATGTAGCCCGGAAATCTTTCAGGGTGAGGGAGGAGTTAAGATTGGTAAACTCTTTCAGTTCCGGGTCGTAGGTAAAGGATTGCTGCGCCGAATACCCCGTGTAAAATGTCAGCGATTCGGAAAAGTTAATGGGATTAAATTTCCGTTCATCTTCCTTGAAAGGCTGAACAATCTGTCCACCGACAGTGGTAGTGGATTTCCATATATTCATGGTCGCGTTGGCGGAAAAAGTTGCGTCCTCCGGGGGCAAATCGGTGGAGAGCGACAGGGTCTGCGCCTTATCCCGCACCAACGCGGACAGGTTGGCCGTTATCTTGTGGGTATCGATCTTATCCTTATCCTTCAAGTCACCTTTCTCGATATCATAGGACGGATCCGTATATTTTTGGGTTGGATCGAGATCGGCCGCCGGAACATCCTTATACACCGACTTGGCAATAAGCCCCCGCAGGCTATACTGCAGACTGGTATTGGCCCACATGGTACTCCAGAAAAAGGGCTTGACGGTAACGTTGGATTCCCCGGATGTGGTAAACCAGGTACCCTTGTAAACCTGCTGCAGGGCGGCGTTTATCTTCGTTTTGTCATCCGGGTTGGACGGGTTTAAGAATTCCTCCGCTTCTTCATTGATAAAGGAATAATCCTGGTATTGCCCAGTGCCGGTAAGCTTTAGGCTCACCGTGTATGCGTTGGTACCGGAATCGGTCAGGGTAAATGTTGTGGTGGCATCGGATTTGAAGGTAGTCAATACTGAAGAAATCTCGCTCCAGTTCACATCCTCCGGTTCTTTCCAGTTTGCGTCGGATGAACGGAAGTTCAATTGTGAGGCGCCACTGGGGTTAAGCCAGTAATCAATGGTGAATTTGGTGTTACCGCCGGTCCGGGGAAGCTCAAACCGGGTATTCAATACCGGGGGCTTAAAATCATAGAGTGCGGCATTCTCCGCAGCAGCCTTCGCCGCGGTATCTTCCGTATCCCAGGGGGAACGGGGAACGCCGATGCCTTTGAAGGGGTCCTCCGGCTCCTCCGGTGTATCGTTTGTGTTTGCCACCGCCTTGGCCGTTCCCCCCAGAGAAAGGGGCATTCCGCTAATTGAGGTGTTAATGGAAGCGATAGTAAATGTAGCGGGATAGAAAAAGTAATAATTCGGATCTTCTACTGCCGTGATGGAGCTGCCTACCGGATGTTTTGACAGGAAACTCAGGGTACTGGAAATGCTGGATATAGACAGGCTCGAAATATAGGGAGAAAGAACCTGAATCTTTGGATTTACGGAACCGCCCAGGGTCCATACATAGGACTGTAAGCCTGTACTGCTGTCCGATGTGGTCGTTTCCTCAGTATTATTACCCTTTTTAAGCAGGGAAACCCAATCCATTTCTTCGGACCGGTCCAAAAAGTCGGTGTCAACCTTTGGATCGGAATAAAAAGGAAGACTCCAGTTAAAGGAACCGTATGTTCCCTGCACGGAATTGGAAGCCGTAAACCGGAACCGGACCGGGATGGTATTGGAAAAGAAATGGGCGGAATTCCAGTCGCTTTCTCCGTCATTGTTCTTGAAAGGGGTATAGGAGCTCGTGTCGCCTTTATACACCGTCCGGGTAAAGCCTACGCCTGCGGAAATATTCAGCGGCCCAAAGGGGCTTTTTGCGGGCAGGGCCAATTCGGTCCCAAGATAGCCCCCCAGATTGGCATAGACATCCATCAGCACAGAAAGCCGGGTATCGTTGGGGTCCTGGGATTTTTTTCCCGTACTTCGCAAAAAGATACCTTCCCGTTTCTTTTCATCGTCCAAATTGGTTCCCAGTATTTTCGAGATTGAACTGGCCTCGGCAGATGATGAAGCCGTGGGGCGTCCCAAAATATACGTGGTGGTCTGCAAAAAAGCTCCCCATCGTGTCCTGCTCCCCAGTACCGGATGAAAGATAATCTCATCGGCGGGAAAAAAGAACGCGGGGATATAGAGTACCGGTATTTCACCAACCTTGAGTACTGCGTTCAGGATGGCCCAGTCGGACCCCGGCAGCAGCCATAACTTTGACGCGCTGATGGACCAGGTAGAGCCGTAGCTTGCGTCATTGTTCGGATTGGTTATTACCGCACGGGTCATGATGGTAGCTTCCTCATCACTGCGGGTAATAAGGGAACCGGCGAAACGGTATACGGTCTCATCATTGGACATGGAACGCTCAGAAACACTGTCCATAAGGACACTGGACCAGTTGTCCAGGTTTACCGTAATAGAATCGCCCCGGTAGGTTTCGGTCTTACCCCCATCTTCTTTTACATATTCGACCCCGCCTGACGCGGACATGATATTCCGGCTACGGTTGTAGAGAATCTCCGCTGCCTTTATCCGGTGTACCGCCTCCCCGTCCTTGAGGCTTATTATCACATCGCCCCGGAGCCGGGCGTATTCTTCGTCCACCACTTCCAGGGTAAAATATTCGGTGCTTCTGGCGGATTCAATAACAATATTTTTTTTCTTTGATTTTGGCGCCTCGCTGGTTTCCGCAGTGGTCTGCGGGTCCGCCGCGCTCCCGGGCAGTTCAAAATAATCCCTCAGCCGGATCGCCAAATCGTCCCGGCTGCCCCCTTCGCTTATGCCAAGACTCCGGCACCAGGCGGCAAGTTCATTCAATGTAGAGGTCCTGATATCCATGTCCAGTACATTTTGTTCCGGCGAAAGAACCGGCTTCGCGGGTTTTTCGGCAGGCGCATTTTCCGCAACAGCGTTACTGCCGCCGCCTTCACCGGTAACCGCATTGCTGTCACCACCGGATACCGGCGGCGCAGGAACGGCGGCTTCACCGGAACCCGCGGCGGTTTCCGCAGGACCGTCCGCCACGGAACCGGGAACTTCGGCGGCGGTTCCCGCAGCAACGGTACCGGTACCCGCAGGAGCGGCAGTTTCACCGGGGCGGGGGGCGGTCTGCGCCGTATCCCGCGGCGTACCGGGCGCCGGCGTACCGGGGGAAACCGCAGCGGCGGAACCGGGAGCCGATGCACCCGGTTCCGCCGCCTGAGCTTCCCCGGCAGTTGCATCCACAGGTACGGTCTCCTCCGCAGCCGGCGCTTTCCCCTGATTCTCGCCCGGCCCATCGTTCCGGGGGGGGGCCATTGCGGTACAACCCGCCAGGAACAGGATACCAAGCAGCGAAACCAGAAACCGGGGAAAGGCCATCTTCATGATTACCGCACAGCGGACCGGCCGCGTGGTCCATTCCGGTTCCGGTCCAGCATCTCTTTGATGTACATACCGGTATACGATTTGGCATGGGCGGCTACTTTTTCAGGAGTACCAACCGCAACAACGGTGCCTCCCCGGTCGCCCCCTTCGGGCCCCAGGTCGATAAGGTGGTCCGCCTGGAGCAGCACATCCAGGTTGTGTTCGATCATCACCACGGTGTTGCCCTGATCCACAAGGCGCTGAATTACCTCCATAAGCTGCTTTACATCGGCAAAGTGGAGGCCCGTGGTAGGCTCGTCCAGAATATAGAGGGTCTTGCCGGTGGACCGTTTGGACAGTTCTAGCGCCAGCTTGACCCGCTGGGCCTCCCCGCCCGACAGCGTAAGCGCCGACTGCCCCAGCTTGACGTACCCCAGCCCCACCGAAAGCAGCGTATCCATCTTCCGGGCAATGTGGGGAATAAAGGCGAAGAATTCCGCCGCTTCCTCGATGGTCATGTCCAGCACATCGGCGATGTTCTTGCCCTTGTACCGGATTTCCAGCGTCTCCTTGTTGAAGCGCTGGCCGCGGCACACATCGCAGGTAATGTACACGTCCGGGAGGAAGTTCATCTCAATCTTGATGGTCCCGTCCCCGGCGCAGTTTTCGCACCGCCCCCCCTTCACGTTAAAAGAGAAACGCCCCGGCCGGTAGCCCCGCATCTTCGCGTCCGGGAGGCTTGCAAACAGATCGCGAATACCCGAAAACACCCCAACGTAGGTGGCCGGGTTTGACCGGGGGGTGCGCCCGATAGGGCTCTGGTCAATATCGATCACCTTGTCGATATGCTCCGCCCCTTCGAGCTTTTTGTAGGCACCCTCCGCGTGACCGGTACGGTTCACCACATTGGTCAGCGCCGGGTACAGCACATCCGAAAGGAGGGTGGACTTGCCGGACCCGGAAACCCCGGTGATACAGGTAAAGGCCCCCAGCGGTATCTCCACGTCGATACCCTTAAGGTTATGCTCCTCCACCCCCGTAAGACGGATGAAGTTCCCGTTCCCCTGCCGCCGCTGGGCAGGTATCTCCATAGTGAGGGTCCCCGCCAAATATTGGCCGGTAAGGCTCTCCTCAACCCGCATCACCTCTTCCGGCGTACCCTGGGCGATCACCTTGCCGCCGTGAACCCCGGCCCCCGGCCCCAGGTCCACAATGTAGTCGGCGGTACGGAGGGTTTGCTCGTCATGCTCCACCACGATGAGGGTGTTGCCCAGATTACGGAGGTACAGCAGCGTATCAATGAGCCGCTGGTTGTCCCGCTGGTGGAGGCCGATAGAGGGCTCGTCCAGTATATAGAGAACACCCACGAGGCTGGAGCCGATCTGGGTGGCAAGCCGTATGCGCTGGGCCTCCCCGCCGGATAAGGTAGCGGACTTCCGCTCCAGGGTGAGGTAATCCAGCCCCACGTTCTGCATAAACCCCAGCCGTGCGTTGATTTCCTTTAATATCTGATAGCTTATCTTCTTTTCGGTCTTGGAAAATTTGACGTTCTCGAAAAATTTGATGGAATCGGTCACCGAAAGGTTGGTCAGGTCCCATATACTGAGGGCGGGTACGCCCGTCCCCCCAACCGTCACCGCCAATGCTTCCGGCTTGAGCCGCTTCCCCCCGCAGTCCTCGCAGGGCTTCTGACTCATGAACTTTTCCAGCCAGTCCTTGATACCCTGGGACTGGGTTTCAAGGTAGCGGCGCTTCAGATCCTCCAGCACCCCCGGAAACCGCGACTGGTACTCAAACTTGCCGGTCTTGTCCCGGTTCTCATACTTGATCTTTATCTCGTCCTCACTGCCGTACAGAATCGCGTTCAGCACCTTTCTGGGCAGTTCGTTCAATGGAGTTGAAAGTTTGAACTTGTAGTGTTTGGCGAGGCTTTCAAAGCGGCTGCGGTGCCAGGCACTGTCCGGGTTATAGGGAACCACCCCCCCGTCGTCAAAGGACAGGGACGGATTGGGCATCACCAAATTGGGGTCGAATTCCAGCTTGGCCCCCAGGCCAGAACAGGAAGGACAAGCGCCGTAGGGGTTGTTAAAGGAGAAGAGCCTCGGCTGGAGTTCGGGGATCGATATACCGCAGTCCGGGCAGGCGTTTTTCTGGCTAAAGAAGGATTCCCCGGCCTCACTAACCACGAGCATGATTCCGTCGGCGGCGTTTAGGGCCGCCTCCACCGATTCCGCCAGCCGGGAACGGATGTCCGGGCCAATCACCAGCCGGTCCACCACAATCTCGATGGTGTGCTTCTTCTGTTTGTCAAGCCGAATCGCGGCATCATCCTCTATACCGGTAATAACCCCGTCAATCCGGGCACGGACGAACCCCGCTTTCCGGGCGTCCTCGATAATCTTCTGGTGTTCCCCCTTCTTCCCCCGGATCACCGGGGCCAACAGTTGGATGCGGACCCCCTCCCCCATAGCCATAATCGTGTCGATGATCTGGTCCACCGGCTGCTCCCGGATTTCCCTGCCGCACTTGGGGCAGTGGGGCACGCCGATCCGGGCGTAGAGGAGCCGGTAATAGTCGTAGATTTCCGTAACCGTCCCCACGGTGGACCGGGGGTTCCGGTGGGTGGTCTTTTGCTCTATGGATATGGCCGGGGAAAGCCCCTCAATGTAGTCAAGATCGGGCTTGTCCATGCGCCCCAAAAACTGCCGGGCATACGCGGAAAGGCTCTCCACATAGCGCCGCTGCCCCTCGGCAAAAATCGTATCAAACGCCAGGGAACTCTTCCCCGACCCGGAAAGGCCCGAAACGACGATTAACTTGTCCCGTGGCAGCTCCAAATCGATGTTTTTGAGGTTGTGTTCCCGTGCGCCCTTGATGATGAGCTTGTCCATTACAGGTTCAGCATAGCGCGGGACGGCGGGAGGGGACAAGGGGGAGAAACATCCCAACGGCGGGAGTGCTTTTTTACTGTATCGTTGACATCCCCCCTGCAATCCCCATACGCTTACCCCATGAAATTCATCCATACCGGGGATCTGCATTTGGGGAAAATCTTTCACGAACATTCCCTGATTGAGGACCAGCGGTATATGCTGGAAGAGCTTGGGGAACTGCTGGCGGACCAATCGTACCGCGCCCTGCTCATTGCCGGGGACATCTACGACCGCTCTATTCCGCCGCCGGACGCGGTGAGCCTGTTCAGCTCTTTTTTGGGAAAGGTGAAAGCCCGGCGGCCCGATCTTGAGATACTGATACTACCGGGGAACCATGATTCATCTTCCCGGCTGGGGTTTGGAAAGGAACTGTTCGCCGAATTGGGGATACATTTGGTGATTGACCCGGAGGATGCGGTAAAGCCGGTTATTGTGAAGGGGAAGGACGGAGAGCGCGAAGAAACGTGCGCGTTTTTTCTGCTGCCGTTTTTGAACCCAGGAAGTTTGCGGGCGGAGACCGGCGAGACTGAGGATATGTTGGCGGCAGAACCGCTGCGCTCTCAGGCGAAGCTGGCGGAAGCGGCGGCCTCCCGGCTGGAAAAGGCCCGGCTGGAAGCGCTGGCGGCGGGGGTGACGTATACGGTCCTGGGCGCCCACCTCTTTGCCGCAGGGGGGCTTGAGTCCGAATCGGAACGGGTATTTCTGGGGACGGCGGAACGGGTCCCCATCGGCCTTTTTGCGGGGTTTGATTACACCGCCTTGGGACATCTGCACCGGCAACAGAAAACCGGCGATACGGCATGGTATTCCGGAAGCCCCCTCGCGTATTCCTTTGAGGAGGCGAAGGCGGAAAAGGTGTTTCTTTCGGTGGAGCTTGGAGCAGCAGATGCGGTGATGGTGATGCCCATTCCGGTAAAGCCCCTGCGGGGGCTGCAAAGTCTCCGGGGGAGCTTCAACTACTTTTTCCGGGACAGTGTGCATGACGCGGCGGTTACCAATGCGGAAAAAGATTACCTCGAAATTATTTTGACCGATACAAGCCTCGTGGAAAATCCCCTGGCTATCCTCAGACGGCGCTTTCCCTGGATACTGTCGATAAAGCAGGACCGTGCCTTTGCCGCGCTCCGTGCCGGGGATGGCGAAAGCGGCGGCAGTATTACTGCGCCATCGCACACAGAACGCAGAAGTACCGCTCTTGACTTTGAAGATTTTCTTGCGGAGATTTACGGGGAAGGTGATGATGAAAAAACCGGCCTGTTCCGGGAACTGTTGGCGGAAGTTGAACAGGGGGAGGCCGAAGCATGAGACCGGAACGGTTAGTAATGCAAAACTTCGGCCCCTTTGCGGGAAAGGAAACCATCGACTTTACCGCGCTGGATGATATTTTTCTTATCACCGGGAAGACCGGGTCCGGCAAGACCACCATCTTCGACGCCCTCTGCTTTGCCCTCTACGGAAAAGTTCCGGGAAGCCGGGGGGATCATCTGTCCCGGCTGCGCAGCGATTATGCGGGAGATGAGACTGAATGCCTCGTATCCCTGGAATTTTCCATCGGCGAAAAACGATACCGGGTAGATCGTTCCCCCAAACAGGAAAAGGTGAAAAAACGGGGAACCGGCATGACCACCGCCGAAGAAAGCGCGGCGCTCTACGAAATCAAGGCAGGAAATCTGATAAACCTCAACACAAAAAAAACCGAGGCGGACGAAAAAATTCAGGAACTCATCGGCCTTGAAGCGGAGGAGTTCTTTAAGATAGTATTGCTGCCTCAGGGAGCGTTTGCGGAATTCCTGAAACAGAACACCACCAAACGGAAGGAAGTGCTGGGCAAACTGTTCCCCATGGAAAAGGCGGGACGGGTGCAGGAACTGGCCCAGGAAAAGGCAAAACAGGCGCTCTTTGAGACCCATGAAGCGGAACGGGCTTTGAATGAGATAAGCAAACGGATTTCCTTTAGTACCAAAGATGATTTACAGAAACAGGCGGAAGAAGCGGTGCGGGCCGCCAAAGCACAGTCGGCGGCGCTGGCGGAGGAGGATCTCAGGCTCCGTTCCCGGCTTGCCGCCCGGCAAAAGGAAGGGGACGCGGCGGAACGGCTCACGGCAGCTGCAGAAGCGGTATCCCGCAACGAGGCTCTGGGGGAAGCGGTTCACGAAAAGGAAGACCGCCTCGCCCGTTCCCGAAAGGCCCAGCCCCTGACCCATTATATGATCCGGGAGGAAGAGAAACGGCGAGAAGCCGACAACAGTACCACTGCGCTGGAAAGCGCGTTGCGGGAAAAGGCGGCGGCGGAACAGGCGTCTGCGGAGGCCGAAAGCCGGGCAGGAGAAATTGCTGCCCTTGAAGCGGAGCTGCGGGAACTGCGGGAGAAGCGGCCCGCCATTGCGGAAATGCTTGTAGAAGAAGAAAAGCTCCGTCAAAACAACCGGGAAGCAGAAACCCTGCGACAGAGGATTGAGGAGACCGCGGGTGTTACCGAATCACTAAAAAAGAACCTTGCCGAAAAAGAACGGGAAATTCAGCATCTGGAGGCGCTGTCCCAAAAAACCGAAGCCCTGGACGCACAGTGGGAACGGGAACGGAACATCAAGGAACAGCTTTTATCCCTGAAAAAGCTTGCCGCCGAAGGGGAAACCTTACAGGCGGAGGAAAAGGCCGCCGCGCAGTCAATACAAACACTGGAAGGTGAATGCGCCGAACTCAACCGGCGCATCCCCGTACTGACAGAAGAACTGCGGCGTCTCAGGCAGGAAAAAGAGAATCTGGAAAAGGCAGGTCTTGCGGCCCATTTGGGGGCGAAACTTATACCGGGGGAACCCTGTCCTGTATGCGGCTCCCGTGAACATCCCCTCCCCGCCGCCGCCCCGGCGCCGGTCTTCGGCATCAATGAACGGATCGAATCCCAGGATAACGCCCTTAAGGACGCGGCGGGAAAATTGGCGGCTAAAAACGCGGAGAAGGAATCGCGTGAACAGGAACGGCAGCGGACCGGGAGAAAGATAGAAGTACTGCTCAAAACGGCAGCGGAAGTAAAGGCCGCTACCGTGATGCCCGCAGTACACGGCAACACAAAAACTACCGGTACCGCAGCCGCCGTCACGCCGGTGTACGAAGATCCCGCATTGGCGGAATTCTTTGGCAGGGTTACCGTGCTGCCGGAATTGGGGGAAACCTCCCGGCTGCTGGAGGCCCAATCCGCCCGGCTTAACACCATTACGGCGGAACGGACCGAAGGACTGCGGGCGGGTGGACGCCTCGCCAATCTGCGCCGGGAACAGGCGGATATGCAGCGCCTCCTCACGGAACAGGAAAAGGAACACGCCGCCGCTACGGAAAAACACCGGGGCCTTACCGCCGCCGCAGAAGAAATGCGGCGGAAACACGCCCGGCTTTCGGGACAACCGGATCACACCGCAGCCCCGGCAAAGCCCGCCCAACACGGGGAGCTTCCCGCCGGGACTGCCTCCACCGTAGCGGCGGCCTCCGCAATCCAGCCCGTTTCCGCCGCCGTGCTCCTTAAGGAAATAGACCGTCGTATCGGTGAAGCGGACGGACTGATTCAGCAGTACCGGGAACAGCGGGAACAAGCGGGCCGGGCGCTGGCGGCGGCGGCGGCGCGGGAAGAAAGCGGAAAGCGGCAGCGGGACGCGGCTGCCGCCCAATACCGGGACGCAGCGGCGGAGATGCAAACGGCGCTGTCATCTTCCCCCTTCCCCACGGCGGCGGCGCTTAGGGAGGCGGTTCTGGACAGCGCCGCCGAGGCCGCCCTGGAAGCGGATATAGTCCGGTGGAAGGAAGAACGGTCCCGGCTGCAATCGGTCAAGACAGAATTACTGCGGGTCCTTGAAGAAGTCAGGCAGGAACTTGAAGCGCTGGGGGAGGTTCCTTCCGCGGCGGAAATAAGCGCACGGCTTGACGCTCTTTCGCTGGAACAGGACGCGGCGGAAACGGCGCGGGACAAGGCAAACGGGGAACTTGCCGCGCTGGAACGGGACGCAGTGTTACTGCGGGAGGCGAACGACCGGTATGAATCACGATCGCAGACAAGCCGCCGCCTTACGGCGCTGGCGGACGACCTTAACGGCCGGAACCCCAAAAAGAAGTCCTTTGAAGCCTGGCTTTTGGGCCGGTACCTCGCGGAAGTAGCCGCCTTTGCCACCCGGCGGCTTGAACGGATGAGCGAAGGCCGCTACTCCCTGCTTCTGGACAGTTCCGGCGATGCAAGCCGGGGCCGGGCCGGGCTTGACCTCGCGGTATTCGACGCCTACACCGGCAAGTGCCGCCCCTGCGCCACGCTCTCAGGCGGCGAAAGTTTCATGGCCTCCATAAGCCTGGCCCTGGGGCTGGCAGACTCGATCCAGAGCCGCTCCGGCGGGGTGCGGCTGGACGCGGTGTTCATCGACGAAGGGTTCGGCAGCCTTGACGAAGCAAGCCTGGACCGGGCGCTGGTCATTCTGGATGAACTGCGGGATCACCGCATGGTAGGCCTCATCTCCCATGTGGGGGAAATGAGCTCCCGTATCCCCAGCCGTATCGATGTTATCAAGTCGGGATCGGGGTCGCGGATCAGGGTCGATTCTGCGGCATGTACACAAACGCGATGATTTGGTAGTATATTGAGGCAGTTTCAAAATGAAAAACTGAAGAGGAAAAACCACGGAGAACACATCAGACCTTTGGTCTGCGAGCACGGAGTTTTCTCTGTGTTCGCAGACCAATCAGACCGCAGACCGAAGGTCTGAACGGTCTGCGGTCTGACGTGCCCTCTGTGGTTAAAATTCTCAATTTTGGAACTGGCTCATATATCGAGGAGTCTTTCATGATTGAATACAAACCAAAGGGAACCTGTTCGACAAAAATCACGTTTACTATCGACGACAACAAAATTCACGGGGTGTGTTTTAAGCACGGCTGCGAAGGGAATCTCTCCGGTATCTCCAAACTGGTCGAAGGGATGGACGCAGAGGAACTGGTCAAAACCCTGAAGGGCATCCAATGCGGCCGCCGGGGTACCTCCTGCCCGGACCAGTTAGCCATCGCGGTTGCTGCCCAGTTGGAGCACGCGTAGCGCGCAGCCGTGAATAACACCAAAGTTATCTTTTTCGACACCGAAACCAACGGCGTACGCTCCACCGACAGCGTACTTTCCATATCGGCGATAAAGGCGGTGTATAACGGCAATGACCTTGAAACCATCGAAGATCGTTTTACCCGGTACTATTACCGAAACGCCGGGGAAAAAGAAAACCCCGAAGCCATTGGGGTGAACGGCCTCACCGAAGAAGTGATCCGGGAAAAACGGGGGGATGCGGAATACGCCCGGTATTTTTGCGATGACATGAAAAGCTTCCGCCGTTTTTGTACCGGGGTACGCCACTATGCGGGACACAATATCAGCTTTGACCGCAAGTTTCTGGACTTTACCCTAAAACACACCTTTTGTACCATGAAAGAAAATACATATGTATTAAATCTCAAGAAGCGGAACGGGTACGCAAAATGGCCGCGCCTTTCCGAAACCGCAGCGTTCTACCAGATCGGCCTGGACCTGACTCAGCTTCACGGCAGTGATTATGATACCCTGTTGACCTACGAGGTGTTCAAGAAAATGCTTGCCGCAGAAAAAACACGGGATACGGTGTTAGCGTTCCTGGGGAGACGGTAAAGACCGGGGCCGGTACCGTTCGGCCATGGCCCGGACCAGGGCTTTAACGGATGCCATATCGGTTGTATCAAAGGCGATGATGGTCTCCACAATTTCTTCCAGTGGTGAATTTGAAACACGGCCCGCAGTATCCCTGCCGGTAAGCAGATATTCAACGGATACCCCCAAAACTTCGGCAATCCGGTACGCCGCGTCCGCGCGGGGAACAACATTTCTGTTCTTCCAGGAAGAAAAGGTACCCTTGGGAATACCCGTTTTCCGGTACAGCCATTCAAAGCTGGTATTCTGCCGGTCAACCTCGTTTTTGACAATCTTCCAGAATGTATCCGCATTCATTTGGTCATAATAGGACATATCGGTTCGCATTTGCATGATTTTGCGGGGGATTTTGGGTGATAAGCGTTCGCAAATAAATGATATAATTACAACAAGTTCGCAAAGGCATACAAGTAACTGGTCGAAAGAAACGCGTTCTTATGCGGCAATATAGACTCGAAAGGCCGGTTAACCCCGGCGGCAGCGGGCTTTAGAGGGGAAATATACCGGGACATTCAAACGCATGATTCTATTAACAAAGACATTTATATGAGAGATACTAACCGAAATGATATAACGCGTCAATACTATTCCCGCCATTTATCTCCCGACGGGCTTGGACAGTAATTCGTCTTTGACAGCGCCCGGAACTGAACAAAACAGCCGCACCAGGCGCAGAGAACTCCTTCCCGCAAACCATTACAGGAAGCGCAGCGGTTAAGCCGCGCCCGGTAAAGAGCATCAGCGGCACGGAGCGAGGCTGCCAGGGGAGAAGCTGCAGCCATTTCCAGGGCCAGCGCCGGAGTCATAAGCGCGGCCTCACTGCCGCAGCGGGGACAGGGACGGGTTGTCACACCAGTTCCACCGTCACTACCGATTTAGGCGGCAGTTCCACCGTAAGGGTACTGCGGGAAAGGGAAAGGCTTGAAAAATCAGACAGTTTTACTGCGTCTGGTTTGTTAAAGGTATTGTGATCCTGCATATTTTCAGATGTGATGATCTGTCCCGTTACTTTAACCGAAGGGCTTAACACACAGCCCCGCAGTTCAATCGCTACGGTCTGCTCCCTACCCGGATCAATGTTGGTCAGAGAAACATGTATCCTGTTTTCGCCGTCCATGGACGCGCTGGCGCTGACAGCGGAAGTACCGCTAACATCATCGCTTTCCAGATGGACCGGCAGCTTTACTGCGTCCTGATGAACTTTGAACATATCAAAGGCATGATAGGTCGGCGTAAGAATCATCTTTGGCCCTTCGGTGAGGATCACCGACTGAAGTACATTGATGGTCTGGGCAATATTCGCCATAAACACCCGCTCGGCATTGTTGTTGAATATATTGAAGTGAATCCCCGCCACCAGGGCATCCCTAAGGCTGTTCTGCTGATAGAGGAAACCGGGGTTCGTACCGGGCTCCACATCAAACCAGGTGCCCCATTCATCAACAACCATACCGACCTTCCGTGCCGGATCGTATTCGTCCATAACGATGCTGTGTTTGCGCACCGCTTCGTCCATAGCTAACGCCTTCTTCATGGTAGTAAACCATTCGGCTTCGTTGAATTCGGTGGCCGACCCCTTATGGCTCCAGTCGCCGGGGACGGTGTAGTAATGGAGGGATAGCCCGTTTATCAGATTGGGGGCAACCTTGTACACCTTTTCCATCAGTACTCTGGTCCAATTGTAATTAAAGTCACTGGCGCCGCAGGCGATTTTAAACAGTTTTGTGTCACCGTAGTTCCGGGCGTAACAGGCGTAACGCCTGAAATTATCGGCGTAGAATTCCGGCGTCATATTCCCGCCGCAGCCCCAGCTTTCGTTACCGATGCCCCAGAACCGGGTCTTCCAGGGATCGGCGCGGCCGTTCTTTTTACGGAGATCCGCCATAGGGCTTATGCCGCCGAAGTTACAGTACTCCACCCATTGGGAAAGTTCCTGTACTGTGCCGCTTCCCACATTGCCGCAGATATAGGGCTCGCAGCCCAACTGTGCGCAGAGGTCCAGAAATTCGTGGGTACCAAAGCTGTTATCTTCGGTAACGCCGCCCCAGTTGGTATTGACCATCTTTGGCCGTTCGGAGCCTATACCATCCTTCCAATGGTACTCGTCGGCAAAGCAGCCGCCGGGCCAGCGCAGGTTCGGGATATTGATCCGCTTGAGCGCCTCAACCACATCGTTCCTGATTCCCCGCGTATTAGGTATGGCCGCTTCGCGGTCGTTCCCAACCCAAAACCCGCCATAAATACAGCGTCCCAAATGCTCGGCAAAATGCCCATAGATATGCCGGCTGATTTTAGTTATACCGTCCTGTGTTTTAACAATAAGTCTGTTCATGTTTTTCCCCTTGGAGCACTATACCACGAGACTATTTTTCTGCATATCGAAAAATTTAAAAAGGATGGGATGGGTTTTTTTAGATTGCATGGCATTACCGCTGCTTGCGCAGCGCCGTTTAAGGGGGGGCTCCGGTTCAATTCCCTGCGGTGCCTTAGACGGCAAAGCCCATCCTTACGGATGGGCCTTTATGCTTTGCCACCTCAGGGAACCGCCTTCCGGTCGCAAACCTCCTGTTTGCTCCCTCCAGGCCGCCTCCGCCCCCACGGCGCCATCCTTGGCGCCGCCTGGCTCGCTTTACCGCTGCTTGCGCAGCGCCGTTTAAGGGGGGCTCCGGTTCAATTCCCTGAGGCGCCTTGGACGACAAAGCCCATCCTTGCGGATGGGCCTTTTTTTGCTTTGCCACCTCAGGGAATTGAACCCTAGACACAAGGATTTTCAGTCCTTTGCTCTACCAACTGAGCTAAGGTGGCGATAACACGATGCCAAGCCGGTTTTGGCCTGCATCCTTTTCATATATACCCCGGTTTAAAAAAAAAGTCAAGCGTCCTGGCAGTGGTTATTCACCGGTACGGCTGGAGAGGGCTATGGCGAGTTCAACTTCGGACACGGCGGCGCCCAGTTGGGACGCGATAAGGTTGGCGGAAAAACCGGCACGGTAAAGCTTGGCTACCCGCTCCGCAAAGGGCAGGGGTTTGGGCTCAATGGGCCTGGCAGAGCGGACGATATGGGGGAACTGCCGCGGATTTTGCGGAATGGGCGCGGAAAACGGCACCGCCTGAGGTACGGCAAGCGGCGGCGGAGCGGCATCCGCTTGCGGCGGGACAGATACGGCATCCGGTACTGCGGAAGCGGGGGATCCCGCAGTACCGGACGGCTCCGGGGGAAGCGCTTCCGGCGGTAGAGAAGCGGACGGGAGCAGTTCGCCGGATTCGGCCGGTACTTCAGCGGCGGGAGGAACGCCGAACCGGGTATACGCGCTGCCCAGGCGGGACGCGCCTTTGGCAGGCTGGGCGCTCCGGTCATATGCGGCAAAGGCTTCTTCCTGGGAGCGATGGCGGTCCACTTCACGGGCATAGACGGCGATACGGCGGTCCGTGTCTTCCAGCAGGGAACGAAGGGTTTTAATCCGCTCCTCCACGAGGGTTAGGTCCCGGTCGGTTACTTCGTCGATCTGGCGGAGAAGTTTGTCCACCTCGTCCCGGAATTCGGAGAGTATCCGTTCCTGGCCGGTGCGGCGTTTCAGATACCGAAAGAGAAAAAGAAAGGAAAAGCCCGAAATGATAAGACCGGCGGTGGAAAATACAAGCGCTGTGGTCATACGCCGCTAACCGCTTACGTCGAGGTTTCTGCCAAGATCGGGATCGCTGATAAACGAAGGGACGTCCGCCGGATCTTCAGTGTCATCGGCGGCATTGCCGCCGTTAGCATTGCCGCCGTTGGCGGAAGCGTTCCGGCCTTGCTGCCGGCGGCCGTTGCGGTCCTTGAGCCGTTCCGGCCCCTCCCCGGCGTCCTGGGCTTCATTGACCGAATGGGCGCGGATATCGTTTTTTTTCTGTATTTGAGCGCCCTGAACCGACGCCTGAATCTGGACGCCCTCCTTGTGAACAGACAGATCCTTGCCGACCTTATCAAGCTGGGTAAACAGGGTCTGGAGATCAATTGGCTGAAGGGGCATTGTAATCTCCTGTGAGTTCTTCGTATTTGGTGGCTTTCACCAGACCGTCTTCCAGAATAAAGGTAACCGCCTTGTAGTCGTTCTTTACCTCGTTTCTCATATCCCGGACCATTATTTTTACCCCCGGATACACCTTGGCGGAGGCGGAAACCCGGCCCTGGGTATTGAGGGTATTAAGAAATTCCTGAATTTTGGTGATTTCCTGAGTGATGGCCTTAAGCTCCGCCATAAGTTCCTGGCGTTTGTCCATCATCTCGTTCATCTCGGCTTCTTTGTCTTCCGGCAAACTTTTGCGCTGTTTTTTGATGTTGATCAGGATCTGCAGATTACGCTGAAGCTCCTCCAGGGTCCTTTCCCCTTCGGTTTTATCAAGTGCCAGTTTATCAAGCTGTAACTTGCTTTTAAGATCGTACCCCACTTCACATATCGTTTCTGTCCCGCTGGTGGAACTGCCGATATTCTGGGCGCTGATCTCCTCGGTAGCCCGCAAACGGCCCCCCACAATATTGCCCCGCTTGCCCTGGCAGATGATCCGCTTAAAGGCAATCACCTGGGAATTGATGATTCCGTCGGTAACCACCACCTGGTTCCCCACTTCAACCGTTGTATTTTCGATAAATTTGGCCCAAAGGGACCGGCCCGCCCTGGCTTTGCCGCTCCCTTTGCCGGTGATCCCCTGATGGACGATGATATCTCCTTCGGCGTCCAGGTCCGCCCGTTCCACCGTGCCGTTGATAACGATATTTCCCGTCGCCTTAACGGAAAAGCCGTCTTCCACATTACCGGTAATGACCACGGTACCCAGGAAGATGATGTTCCCGGTTTTCAGGTCCACATTGCCCTGCACCTCGTAGACCGGCTCCACGTTGATCTTGTCCGCAACCACTACCACCTGACCGTTCATCTCGGCGATAACCGTCATGCCGTCTTCCGCAATACGGCAGTTCTTTCCCGCAGGAATGGCGATGTCCTTGCCGGTTAGCGCGGGGATCGTTTTGCTGGTAACGGATTGACCCGCAACCCCGGTCTCCAGAGGCACCTTTCTGGCCAAAGGCTGCCCTTCAACCACGTTTTGAATGATATTAAGTTCCTTAAAGTCGACCTTGCCCCCTGCCCCTTCTTTGAGACGTATCTTGGAGGAATCGGTTTCAAAATTATACTGGATATAGGCGTCCCGGCCATTAACGGGCTCGGTCCCGTGGGCAAGCAGGACACTTTCCTTGTACACCGGCCGGTCGGCGAAGTTCCGTACCGCTTCCTCATCGATCCCAAAGGAAATCCGGTTGCTCCCCAAAATACTCATGATGATGTCTGCGGAAAGATCGCCGCCCCCCGGCCCCGGAGGACTCACCTTGATATAGGCGCTCATCTCGTCCGTGGAAATTTCTACCGACGCGTTGGCGTCATTGACGGGATTATGATCAAAGGCGCCCACCGTCACGTAGATACCCGCCGCTTTCTTGACAACTTCCGCCACCAGCGCCTGATCGATATTCTTGACCATCCGGCTGCCCAATACCCGCATCACCGAACCTTCGGTAACCGGATTGCCATTTCCGGCGGGAGCGGTGACTTTAACCATGGCCCCATCCCGTGCTAGCTGTACAAAGAAGTCCCCATCCACATCGGGAATAACCGGCTCTTTTTCAATGGCTTCTTCTTCGAATTCTTCCGCCGC